>CAMZKY010000219.1 GCA_947311455.1 uncultured Marinosulfonomonas sp.
CAGGCCACGATAATTACATCCGGTTTGAAAGCCGCCAGCGCCGGTTGCACCAAACGTTCCATGGCCTCCAGATAGGTGTGATGCCCTGCCCCCGCAGGCAGCGGGATATTCAGATTATAACCCACTCCCTGCCCTTTGCCCGTGTCTGAAACTGCGCCTGTATCCAGTGGATAATTGCGGTCTTGATGCAGGCTGATCGTGAGAACATCATCGCGATCATAAAAGATTGCTTCGGTGCCGTTGCCGTGGTGCACATCCCAATCCACCACCGCTACGCGCTTGCACAGGCCATCTGCCAAAGCGGATTCAATAGCAATGGCGATATTGGCCAACAGGCAAAAACCGTTCGGAAAATCCGGCAAACAATGGTGCCCGGGGGGGCGCGACAAAGCATAGGCATTCTGATTATCACCGTTCAGCACGGCCTTCAGCGCCCCAATCGAAAGCCCCGCCGATAGCACGGCAATTTCATATCCGCCTTGGCCAAACGGAGTGCGCAAGCCCAGTTCTCCACCGCCATTGTCCGACAATTCCTTAAATGCTTTTAAATAGGTTTCAGGATGAACCCGCAGCAAATCATCGCGGCTGGCGGGTGGCGCGCTGCGCCCGTCCAGATCATCCATCAGCCCCGCTACATCCATCAGATTTTTCAATCGCCGCTTGGTTTCGGGATTTTCAGGTATCCCCCCCGCCGCCAAAGGCTGCACCAATCCGCCCACCTGAAAACGCGCCGCATAATTTCCGCCCGCGTGCCAAAAACATTTTTCGTCCCAAAAAAATCCCGTCGTCATTTGTTATCCCCCGTTTTTCAAGGTAGCCTAAGACAGGACATCACAATCGGCTAGGACAAAATGGAAAAAGGATCATTGGCCCATCTGGCGCGCGAAAACAGCGACATCTCGGTGCGCGTTACCCCCAAGGCGTCGCGTAACCGGATTGCATCGGAAAACGGTGAAATCAGGGTTTACGTCACCACGGTGCCCGAGGGCGGCAAAGCCACCAAAGCGGTGATCAAACTGCTGGCCCACGCAATGGGCGTGCCCAAATCCACGCTTGAACTGGTACGCGGACAGAAATCCCGCGATAAGGTTTTTCGGCTGAAATAACAGCGCTACACTATATTCGGCGCTGTTTTTCCTGCAAAGTAAGCCTTTAGATTCGCAACTACCATCATGCCCATATCAGAACGCACATCACTGGCATTGGTGCCCAAATGCGGTAATAGCGTTACGTTTTCCATCGCCAGCAGGGCATCGGGAATATGTGGCTCGTTTTCGTAAACATCCATGCCCGCACCCGCAATCAACCCGGCCTCAAGTGCGGCAATCAGGGCGGTTTCCTTGATTACGTCGCCACGGGAAATGTTAATCAAAATGGCGTGGTTTTGCATCGCGTTCAGTGCAGATTCATCAATTAAATGAAAGGTTTGCGGGCTACCAGGCACAGCGATGGCAACAACATCGGATTGCTCCAATACAGCAGTAATGCTATCCAGTTGTTGCGCGGAATGGGCCAATCCGGATACCCTCGAGCGATTATAAAATACCACATCCATATCAAACCCGAAATGGCATTTACGGGCAATGGTTTTGCCAATCCGCCCCATGCCAATCACACCAAGGGTTTTGCCCCCCAGATGCATGCCCAACATTTGCGTTGGGTGCCATCCCGCCCAGTTTCCACTACGCACCAAACGCTCCCCTTCGCCCGCACGACGCGCAGTCATCAAGATCAAGGTCATGGCGATATCGGCGGTAGCATCCGTCACAGCACCCGGCGTGTTCGTAACAGCAATGCCCATGGCATGCGCGGCATCGACATTAATGTGATTATACCCAACCCCGAAATTTGCCAGTATTTTGCAACGCGGCGAGGGCACGGATTGAAACGCCTCCTTGGTGAATTGATCGCCAAGGGTAGGCACAATCGCGTCATAATCAAACAAGGCTTTGGCCGCCTCGTTTTGCAACATAGGTTGGGTGGTGTCGCGGGTTGTGACGGTAAAATCAGCGGCAAGTGCCTGCATCACATTTTCTGGAAGTTGACGTGAAACCAAAAGCGTGCGCATCAATGCATCCTTCCCCCGTTCGCCACCTTTTGATCGGGGGCAATCAGAACAATGCCGCCATTTTCATCCGAGGCCCCAAGCACCAGAATTTCGGACATAAACTTGCCAATTTGGCGCGGTGGAAAATTCACCACCGCCATAACCTGACGGCCAATCAAGGATTCGGGTGTATAGTTCGCCGTAATTTGTGCACTGCTTTTCTTTTCGCCGATGTCGCCGCCAAAATCGACCCAAAGTTTGATCGAAGGATTGCGCGCCTCAGGGTAAGGCTCGGCGCGCACCACGGTGCCAACGCGAATATCAACTTTCAGGAAATCGTCATAGGTAATGCCGTCGCTCATTTCGATAGCCTTTTTGATTGATCCGCCGCAGCCTTGACCGCGCGTGATAGCAATGCCGGAAATCCGGTTGTTTCATCCATTAAAACCTCAAGCGCAGCGGCGGTCGTGCCTTGTGGGCTGGTCACGTTTATGCGCAACTGCGCGGGTGTTTCGTCAGCAGTTTCGGCCAGCTGGCCCGCGCCTGAAACCGTAGCTTTGGCCAATTTCATCGCCAATTCAGGCGAAAGCCCCTGTTCAACGCCCGCAGCGGCCAGGGTTTCAATGAAATGAAACACATACCCGGGGCCAGAACCAGACACAGCCGTCACCGCATCCATTTGCGATTCGCTATCCAACAGCACAGTTTGACCGATGGCTTGCAGTAATGTCTCGCCTAGCACGATATGATCCGCACTGGTTTTGGCATTGCCGATCAAGGGGGTGATGCCTTTGGAAATGGCAGCTGGTGTGTTGGGCATGGCGCGAATAATAGGTGTATCATCCCCTAAGGTTTTTTCATAGAACGCCAAGGGCGTGCCAGCGGCAACGCTGATAAACAGGGTGTCGCCATTGCCCAGCTTTTGCAGGCTTGGCAGGGCTTGGGCCATCATCTGCGGCTTTACAGCCACCAGCACAATCGCCGGATTATCGGGCAAATCGGCATTCAGGTTCACACCCAGAGACGACACCCATTCAGATGGAAACGGATCAATAATCCAGACCGAGGATGTTGGCAGACCTTGCGCCAACCAACCTTGCAACATTGCGCTGCCCATCTTGCCACAACCCAGCAAAACCAAACCGCGTTTTTCGACGTCTGTCATATCCATTGAAATTCTCCCCAATATTCGGGCAGAGTTTAGGCGTGCCCGACCGTTTCGGCAATGGCAATCTCCATTGCGGATTCAACAGAATGATCGCCCCAAACCACCATTTGAAAAGCCGGATAAAAACGTTCGGCAGTTTTGACACTGGCATCAACCATTGTGGTGATCTGGTCGGGATTGGCAATTTGCCCGCCGGTTAGAACCAGACCATAGCGAAACACCATCAGGCGTTGCTCTTTCCAATAGGTAAACCCGCCATTCCAGCATTGATCGTTGGCCGCGTTGATCGCCTCGTATAAATAGGGGAGCTTTTCATCGTCCGGCGCCATTTCAAAGGTACAGATCAGGCGCAGGGTTTCGTCTTGTTCCGACCACGCCAAGGTGATCGAATAATTGCGCCATTGGCCTTCAACCATCATCGCGATTTGATCGTCTGCAACGCGCTGGAACTCCCAATCGGCGCTGTGTGCCATGGATTGAGCAATGTCGATTGGGTGCAGATCGTCTGCGTCTAAATACTGTTCCGAGAATGCCATTTGTTGCGCTATGCCTATTTTCTAGATTTTGTCGCACCCCCAATAATCAGTGTAAGAGGCGCATCCTGTTACAACATATGGTGGTGCAATGCGCAGTTCCTGTAAAGATAAAATTTAAAGTTATCCCCAGCTATTTTTCGCAAACAAATTTAAAGCGGCCAAAGCAGCGGAATAATCGCGCTGGCCAACAGTCCGATTGACAAATTCAAGGGTATGCCGACACGCATGAAATCGGTGAATTTATAGCCCCCCGGCCCATAAACAAGCATATTGGTTTGATACCCAATCGGGGTGGCAAATGATGCCGATGCGGCCACCATCACCGCGACCACCAGTGGGCGGGCGTCTATACCCATTTCGGCGGCCAACCCAATGGCAATCGGGGTCACGACCACAGCCACCGCATTGTTTGATACCATTTCGGTTAATACAGAGGTTAACAGATAAATCGCCCAGACAATCAAAAATGGCGGCAACATCCCCAAATAGGGCGCAACCCCTCCGACAATCAGTGCCACCGCGCCGGAGGTTTCCAGCGCCACGCCAATCGCCAACATGGCAAAAATCATCGCCAGCAACCGGCCGTCGATATTGGCAAAGGCTTCGTCTGCATCAATGGCGCGGGTGATCAGCACCACGGCCACGGCCAGTACCGCCAGCATGAAGATCGGCGCAACGCCAAGGGCGGCCAAGCCAACGATGGACAACAACGCCACCACCGCTATTGGTGCGTGGTTTCGCCGAAACGCACGGGCCGAAGGGTGCGAGACATCCAGCAGGTTCATATCCCCTGCAAGGCGTTGAATGTCGGCGGGCGCGCCCTCTAACAACAAGGTATCCCCCACTTTCACCACCAGATCGTCCATCTGTCCGGCAATATTTTTGTCGCGACGATGCACAGCCAACGTATAAACGCCAAAGCGGCGGCGCAGACGCAACGCGCCCAAACTGCGCCCAACCATCCGGCATCCGGGCGTTATCAGCACCTCAACGGTCTGGGTTTCAACCGCGCTTAGCTGATCCACACGTTTCAGGCTTTTGGTGGCTTGCAGCGACAACAATTCTGTCATCGCCGTGCGCAACACCACCCGATCCCCCACTTGCAAAGTGACATCCTTTAGATGACGGCGCAGCGATTCATCACCGCGCAGCACATCAATCAGGCGCACGCCGGGGCGTTTGAACAGCTGCACATCCAGCACCTCGCGCCCGATCAGATTGCTTTCGGGGGGGATCGCCGCCTCACTAAAGAACTTTTTCTTTGATTTGTCAGACAACAGATTGGCCAAGCTATCGCGATCCGGCAGCAAACGCGGCGCGATAAAACGCAAATAGATCATCCCCCAGATCACCAGAACAATGCCCAGCGGCGTGACCTCAAAAATCGAAAACGCCGCCATGCCATTGGCCTGCGCCACCCCGTCCACCAACAGGTTTGTGGAGGTGCCGATCAGGGTCAGGGTGCCCCCCAAAATCGCCGCATAAGACAGCGGGATCAGCATTTTACTGGCGGCAATGCCCAACTTGCGCGACAATTGCACAAAGACCGGAATCATCACCACCACCACCGGCGTGTTCGACACCACCGCCGAGGCAATCACCACAAACGCCATCAGCGCGGCAATCGCCAATGCGGGGCGCGTTTCGGCGTGTTTTTCGGCGATCTGGGTAAACCATTCCAAGGCCCCCGTGCGCACCAAGGCCCCCATGACGATAAACATCATCGCAATCGTCCACGGCGCGGGGTTTGATAAAACCGCCAGCGCGCCCTCATAGGGTAACACGCCAAGCGCCAGCAACAGCGCCACCCCCATGATCGCCACGACCTCGGTTGGGAAGCTTTCGCGCAGGAACAGGATAAACATCACCCCGACCACGGATAGGGTAAGTATCGCTTGTCCAGTTTGGGAAAATTCGAACAGGGTCATCGGAGCCGCCCTTTCTTGGTGTTTTTTCTATTCTAGCCGAAAGGCTTGGCTTTGTAACCTATGTTTGCGAGGCCGCGTCCCGTATCGCCTGAATTCCTCGCATGCGGGCGGCATGGGCATCATAAGTTTCACACGCCAGCCCTTGCGCCACTAGAGCCGATTGATAGGCCTGCGCAGGGACATCATCTCCAATCACCACCACGGGCATCCCCAGCCAATAGGGCCGTGCGCTGGCGATTTCGACACCGATCAGCAGGCCGCAGATTTGGGCGCTAGCATTGGCTTGCGACAGGCCGTTCAACACCTGATCGGCGCGGATGCTGTTGATACGCCCCGCAAATTTTGCAGGCGCGCTATAGCCTTGTTCAACACCTGCCAGAAATGCCTCATCTGTGGTGTTGGCAAACTCGTCCCCCGTCAGAGCGCGATAGGCTTCGCCCGTGGCAAAGCTGGCAAAGCTGACAACTTCCTCGGCTGAAACCCGCACCCAGCTGGTATGATCATCCACAACGCATAAAACCCCGTCAAATTCGGGGTTTTCAGCCAGATAGCCGAAAATCTGCACACTGCCTTGGGTTAAGATATCGGTCGGCTGCGCCTGCCCATAGCATTTGTATGAAAGTTGATTACCCAAAGTGCGCACATCAGGCTTTGCCGCCGACGGCACCATGTTCATGCCCTGCGTATCGACGCGATTGATGATGAGCTGCGTGTGTTCTGTTTCGAGCCAAGGCAACGCTTGAACAAGCGCCGCATCAACATCGCCACCCTCGGTATCCACCCACAGCCGCGTCAACTGCGTGTCGCCACAATAAACCCGACACAGCGCATCGTTTATGCGCGCTTCAACCAAAATCAGATCAGCTTGATCACCCGCCATTTAAGCCTCTTTTTTACCGCGGCGTGGCTGCACCAAAAACAACCCGATCAGCATAAGCCCTAGCGCGGCCCAGATATAGCCGGAATACCGTTCGCCCAAGATCACCATGGATCCCAGCACGCCAAACGCGGTTACCAGATAGGCCACTTGCGAGGCAAAAACAGGCCCCGTGCGCCCAATCAGCCAGATATAACCTACATAAGCGATCTGATTCACAATCGTGCTGCCCAGAACCGCCCATTCAGGTGCCGTCCATGGCACCAATGGGTTGATAAACGTGCCTGTCGCCAGCGCCAACGGGACCGACAGGATCAAACCAACAATACTGGATCCGAACAGAATTTGGAAAGGATCAAGCCGCTTTTCGTTGATCCACGTCATAAATATACCTTCAAACGCATAGGCAATAGAGGCCAGACTGCCCAGCAGCACAAATCCGGTTTTTGTTGGATCCGGCAGGCTGGCCTTGGGGCCAATCAGCAGAATAACCGCCGCACCACCCATCATCACCCCGACAAACCGCCAAAGCGCGGGTTTATCATAGCCAAACAGCAGGGCAATCGGCAGGCTAAACAATGGCACCAACGCAATCAGGATCGGCATGATCCCTCCGGGCAGGTTGGCCGTGGCGGTATAGGAAAAGTAATTCGGAACCACAGCACCAAGACAGGCAATGCCCGCAAACAACAGTAGATATTTGCGCGAAAACACCAGCTTGCGGCCTCGCAACAACGTAAAGGTGCCCATCAAGAAAACACCAATCACCATCTGCCAAACCAGAATGCCAAACGGTTTATATCCGGTTGAAACCGCAATTTTGGTGATCGGAAACACCAACCCCCACGCCGCCCCCATCCCAAGAAGCGCAACATAGTAACCCCAACGCATTATATTACCTCTGGTCCTGATTGTTGTAACCGCCCGCCAACGCGCACCATTTGCACATCAATGGCCTTGCCGGTTTTATCGTCGGTTTCCACGTATAGGCCCGATAAGGTGGCCTCGTCTTTTGCAGGGATAAATCGCCCCTTGCCCATACCGGTAATGAAACGACGCAAGGGTTCTTCTTTGTCCATGCCGATCACTGAATTATAATCGCCGCACATGCCCGCATCAGATTGAAATCCGGTGCCTTTGGGCAGGATTTGCGCATCGCCCGTTGGCACGTGGGTATGGGTGCCGGCCACCATACTGGCGCGCCCGTCACACCAATGGCCCATGGCCATTTTTTCAGAGGTGGCTTCGCAATGCACATCCACCATAATCGCGTTTGCAACGCCACCCAGCGGATATTTCTTCAGCTCAGCCTCGACCGCCGAAAACGGATCATCAAACGGGCGTTTCATAAACACCTGCCCCAAAACCTGCATCACCAAAATTTTCCGCCCGCGCCCTGCATCAAACAGACGCGCGCCTTTGCCGGGTGCATTTTTGGCAAAATTCAAAGGCCGCACGATGCGCGGTTCTTGTTCGCAAAAGGTCAGCATATCGCGCTGGTCAAAGGCATGATCGCCCAGCGTAATACAATCGGCGCCCGCGTCCAGTATCCCCTTGGCATGGGCCGCATTCAGCCCTGCACCGTTGGTCGCATTTTCACCATTCACAATGATGAAATCCAATCGCCAATCTTTGCGCAGGCCCTTAAGCCGCTCACTAATCGCAGCCCGCCCCGCGCGCCCGACAACATCACCTAAAAATAAAATTCTCATGTTGTCTGACTAGGGCGGGATGCAAGAAAGGGCAAGACCATTTCATCTAACCCTAGGGCGTAGACCTAACCATCCGCAACAAGCCCCCGCCCCTTCAACAAGGCACCTACCTTGGGCATTGATCCGCGAAATGCCATGTATAGCTCTTCGGCATCCCGCGTTCCACCGACCGACAGGATGTGCTTTTCCAGCCGCGCCGCCATATCAGGGTTAAACGCGCCGCCGGATTCCTCGAACGCCTCGAATGCGTCGGCGTCCATGACTTCGCTCCACATGTAGCTATAGTAAGCGCTGGAATAGCCGTCACCGGAAAATACATGGGCAAATTGCGGGGTGGCATGACGCATTTTGATCGCGTGAGGCATCCCCAGATCAGCCAAAACGGCATCTTGTTTGGCCATCGGATCATCAGTCGGTTCGCTGGTATGGAACGCCAGATCCACCAAAGCCGACGCAACATATTCAACCGTAGCAAAGCCCATATCATAGGTGCCCGCGGCGAGCAGCCGCTTCAACATATCGGCTGGCATTGGTTGGCCGGTTTCAGCATGGGTGGCAAATTTTTCCAGCACCTCGGGCACTTCAAGCCAATGTTCATAAAGCTGGCTTGGTAATTCCACAAAATCACGTGCCACGGATGTGCCGGACACGGATTTATAGGTCACATCCGAAAGCATTTGATGCAACGCATGGCCAAATTCGTGAAACAAAGTGCGCGCATCATCAAAGGACAAAAGCGCCGGATCACCTTTGGCAAAATTACACACATTCACCACAATCGGTTGTGTATCGCCGCCCAGTTTTTTCTGACTGCGCATCGCAGAACACCACGCACCAGATCGTTTTGATCCACGGGCGAAATAATCGCCGATAAACACTGCAATATGCTTGCCGTTTCGCGTAACTTCCCATGCGCGTGCATCGGCGTGATACAACGGCACATCAAGGGCTGAAAATTCCAACCCGAACAGGCGATTGGCACAATCAAACGCCGCCTCGATCATCCGATCCAGTTGCAAATAGGGTTTCAGTTCGGCCTCATCCAGATCATGCTCCGCCGCGCGGCGTTTTTCAGAATAAAACCGCCAGTCCCACGGCTCGAGATCGCCATTAATCCCGTCACGATGCATCATATCGATCAGGATTTCCGCGTCCCGCTCGGCGGTGGCCTTGGCCGGCCCCCAGACATCCATCAACAAGCCGCGCACCGCCTCGGGTGTTTTGGCCATTTCGGTTTCCAGCTTGTAATCGGCAAATGAATTATAGCCCAGTAATTGCGCCCGTTCCTGACGCAAGGCCAGCGTTTCGGCGGCAATTCCACGGTTGTCATGAGCGTTGCCATTGGCCCCGCGTGCCACAAATGCGGCATAGGCCTTCTCGCGTAAATCGCGCCGTGTGGAAAACTGTAAAAATGGCGTGATCAGGGATCGCGACAGGGTAACAACTGGCCCATCCACACCCTTTTCCTGCCCTGCTGCCTTTGCTGCATCCAGCACAAATTCCGGCAACCCATCCAGATCATCCGGCCCCAATTCCATAAACCATTCACGCTCATCGGCCAGCAGATTTTGGCTAAAACGGGTACCCAGCACCGCCAACCGCGCCAGCACGTCTTTTAATCGACCCCGGTCAGCCCCCTGCAACTGCGCCCCTGCCCGCACAAACGAGCGATGATGCAGCATCAAAACCCGTGCTTGCTCATCATTCAGGCCCAAACTATCGCGGGCATTCCACAGAGTTTCAATCCGCGCAAACAGCGCGATGTTCATATTAATTTCAGAAGTATACTCCGCCAATTTAGGTGAAAATTTCCGCTGCAATTCTTCGCGCTTTTCAGTGCTGTCAGCGCCCGCCAAATTGTAAAACACCGATAGAACCTTACCTAGGCTTTCGTCGGCTTGCTCCAATGCTTCGATGGTGTTGGAAAATGTCGGGGCCTCTGCATTACCTGCAATTGCATCAATATTATTACGCGCCTCACTCATCGCCAGATCAAAGGCGGGGGCAAAATCATCATCGGTGATCTGCGCAAATGGCGGCAATTCGAACGGAGTGTTCCAGTCAGACAAAAGCAGGTTGTTCATGGGGGGACTCCTTTGCCCTTACCTATGGCCTTACCGAACACTCATCAAGCCTTTCGGCTTTCTTCGTTCGCAAGAAGCGCCCGACAGGGCACGCCGAGCAGGCGATCAAGGATATTTACTGCGCATTTTACGTTCCAACCGGCGCAGCAATAACGACAATGTCACGGTCATCAACAGATACAAAAGCGCCACCACATTGTAGGTTTCGAAATATCGGAAATTTCCGGCGGCAGTGATTTTCCCCAACTGCGCAATATCAGCCACGCCCAGCACAGACACAAGCGAGCTGTCTTTGATCATCGCAATAAAATCATTGCCAAGGGGGGGCATAATCGTGCGAAAGGCTTGCGGAAAAACAATAAACCGGAACCTGTGCCAGCCGCTTAATCCCATGGCTTTGGCGGCCTCGATCTGGCCTTCCTCAACCGATAGTAATCCAGCGCGAAATACCTCGGCAATAAACGCCGAATAGCCAATCATCAGCGCAATAATCGCCCGCCACATCAGAGAAAAATCGCGGGTTCTAACCTGATCAAATCCGATGCCTTCGGCGATCCAGTTCCAAAAATGCACCAGCCCTGGCCCAAACACAAACGCCACATATAACAGCAGCACGATCATCGGAATGCCGCGAATAATTTCAATATATAGGCGTGAAAATTGCCGCAAAATAATAAACCGCGACATGGACGCCGTAGCCAACAATAACCCAATCAGCGACGCCATGGTAAACCCGACAATCGTTACAAATATTGTGATCCCGATACCGCGCGACAGGGTGCTTAATACTTGCGAATACAAGTCATCCGACACAACACGATACAATAAATATACCCCGACTACGCCGATAAAAACCAGCCAATAGGGGAAATCTTTGTCTTGATGGGGGGGCGTGATCATATAGAAAAAGCCCTGATCATATGATCAGGGCTTCCTTTTTGTTTGAATGGCTTAACCACCCATTTTGTAATCAAGGAACCATTTTTTATTCAGCGCATCAATGGTGCCATCGGCCTTCATATCGGCAATCGCCGCATTCATTGGCCCAACCAGATCGGAACCTTTTGGAAAGATGAACCCGAAATCTTCGGTTCCCAGTTTTTCGCCAACAATTTTCAACCCTCCATCCGAGGCATCAACATAGCCAGCGCCAGCCGTGCCATCCGTCAGAACCAGATCAACATCACCGGTTTTAAGCGCCTGCACAGTTGCCCCAAATGTTTCGAACAATTTGATCCGCGGATTGGCCTCATTGCCATCCAGAATATCGTAAACGCCCACATAAAACGGCGTGGTGCCGGGCTGTGCGGCCATCAGTAGATCAGCGTTGGCAGCAAAGCCTTTGGAATCGCTAAACCGCGTTTCATCACCCCTAACCAACATCACCATTTCCGAGCGCATATACGCATCGGAGAAATCCACTTTTTCCTTACGATCATCGCGGATGGTAATCCCCGTCATGCCCATATCAAACTGGCCTTCGGAAACCGCAGGGATCATCGCATCCCAGCTGATATTTTCATAGGTAACTTTGATGTTGATCCGCTTGGCAATTTCCGCCATGGCGTCATATTCCCAGCCAATCGCGTTGCCGCTGGCAGGGTCAACAAATTGCAACGGAGGATAGGCGTTTTCAGTCACAACGACCACCTCTTTACCACCCAGATTAGGCAAATGAGCACCCGCAAACGACGTGCCCGAAAATGCAACTGTCGCCGCAACGGCCAATGATGCAAATAATTTCATAATGGAATCCCCCAAGTTGATTGTTTGGTCAAACTATGAGGATAATCATCGCCAAAGCAAGGGCTTATCCCCCACAAACCGGACAATCTTTACGGGGTTTCACCGTAATGCGCCGCATATCGCCATATAGCCCGTCATAAATCAGCATCGCGCCACGCAAATCCGCACCAGCGCCAGTAATCACCTTGATCGCCTCAACCGCCATCATTGATCCAATTACCCCGGGCAATGGCCCGATCACCCCCGCTTCAGCACAACTGGGGGCCAGGCCTGTGGCAGGCGCTTCGGGGAACACGCATTGATAACACGGTGCGCCGTTTGCCGGATCATAAATACTGATCTGCCCTTCCCATTGGGTCAGTGCGCCGGCCACCAGCGGAATTTTCTGCGCCACACAGGTGCGATTAACCAAATAGCGCGTGTTGAAATTATCAGTGCCATCCAGAACCAGATCATATTCGGCAAAAATCGCCGCCGCGTTTTCTTCATCCAAACGCCGCTCATAGGGCCGCACAGTGACAAACGGATTTTGCGCTTTCATTGCCTTTTCAGCGGAAAACACCTTGGGCATACCGATATCGGCGTCATTATGGATAACTTGCCGTTGTAGATTGGAATTATCCACGGCATCGTCATCAATCACCCCGATAGTGCCAATCCCGGCCGCCGCCAGATACAACAACACAGGCGATCCAAGGCCCCCTGCCCCAATCACCAAAACCCGTGCGTTTTTCAGCTTTTTCTGCCCTGCCCCGCCGATTTCATGCATGATGATATGGCGCGCATAACGGTTTAATTCGGTATCGGAAAATGTGGGTTTGGGGGCGTTGTCAGACATGGCGTCGGCCTTACGATTTGCTTTGACCCTAAGATTGCCCACAAACCAGAAATATACAATAACCAACAATGCCGCATTGCCAACCAACAACCATGATTTCAACGATCCACCTACAATCAGACGCGGAGGCGCGCCTTCGGGCAACAGCGCATGTGCGATCAGCGCCGCCAAATAAACCAACAACACCAGTGTTAAACGCTTGCCGAAATCAATCTTGAAAAACACACCCAGCAGCCAAATCGCCACCATAAACAGCAGTGTAAATCCCATCATTTGCGGCCCGTCGATCCAAATCCGCCCGCACCGCGTTCGGTATAAGACAATGCCTCAGCCAATTCAAACTGCGCTTGCACCACAGGGGCCACAACCATCTGCGCAATCCGGTCGCCATGATTGATCACAAAATCCGCATCCCCCATATTGATCAAAATCACCCCAAGCGGCCCGCGATAATCACTATCCACCGTGCCCGGGGCATTGGCCACCGTCACGCCGTGCTTTAACGCCAATCCGGAACGCGGGCGCACCTGTACCTCATAGCCTTGCGGAATTTCCAGCGACAACCCCGTCGAAACCAACGCCCGTGCGCCCGCCTTGATCGTCAAACCATCCCGCGCGTCAGGGGTAAAATTCGCCCGCAAATCCGCACCAGCCGCACCGGCCGTTTCATAACGCGGCAAACCCAAACCCTGATCCGCCCCTTCAAGCCAGACAAACCGAACCAAAACCAAAATCGCGCCCTTTCTTCTTGTTAAAAATACCTCCGCCGGAGGCATAGAATCTCTTACCCCAACACCTTGGCCATAGCCGCCGCCAACCGTTTTGCCGTGTCGCTTTTGCTCATCCGGGGCCACGCCTCGGCCCCCTGATCCGAAATCAGCGTCACAGCATTTTCACTGCCCCCCATGATGCCGGTTTCAGGCGAAACATCATTGGCCACAATCCAGTCACAGCCTTTGCGCAACCGTTTCGCAGTCGCGTTTTTAATCACATCATCAGTTTCCGCCGCAAATCCTACCACCAATTCAGGGCGGCCTTTTTTCATCTGGCTAACGGTGGCCAAAATATCGGGGTTTTCGGCAAACTCCAGTACAGGCAAACTGCCTTTTCCGTCTTTTTTCATCTTGGAGGTCAC
>CAMZKY010000220.1 GCA_947311455.1 uncultured Marinosulfonomonas sp.
GGTTTTGGCGCTGCCCGAAGATATGCTAAGCGGCGTGGCAGATGTGCCGGATTTGCCCGCAATGGTCCGAAAGGTAGAGCCAGATTTAAACACACAAGCCGAGGCGATTTTGGAACGTTTAAAGACGGCAGAAAATCCGCTTGTTGTTGTGGGTGGCGCGGGCTGGTCTCAACGGGCGGCGGATGATCTGGCGACGTTTGCAGCAATGCAAAACCTGCCTGTGGCGGTGGCGTTTCGTCGGCAGGATTACATGGATAACCGGCATCCGAATTTTGTCGGCGATCTGGGCGTGGGGATGAATCCCGCCCTTGGCGCACGGTTAAAGAATGCCGATTGTGTGCTGGCGATTGGCACGCGGTTTGGCGATATTGCGACGGGTGGATATGATCTGGTAACGCCGGAAAACCCGCAAAAAACCATCCTGCATGTGCATCCTGATCCTGATGAATTGGGCCGTGTGTTTCGCCCTGATATGGCGGTGGTGGCGGACGGGGCGGCCATGGTTTCGGCCTTGGCAAAGTCAACCCCTGTTGGGGATTGGGGCACTTTGACCAAATCCATGCGTCAAGAATACGAGGCATGGCAAACCCCAAAAGAAACCCCTGGGAATGTTAAGATGGAGCGTGTGGTGCGCTGGTTGTCAGAGCATTTGCCAAGTGACGCAATCGTAACCAACGGGGCGGGAAATTATGCGGCGTGGTTGCATCGTTATTTCACTTTTAAATCATACCGCAGCCAGTTGGCTCCTACGTCGGGCAGCATGGGATACGGGTTTCCGGCGGCGATTTCTGCGGCGCTGGAACACCCTGATCGCACTGTGGTTTGCATGGCGGGGGATGGCTGTATCCAGATGACAATAAACGAGTTTTCAACCGCTGTTCAGCATGGCGCGAATGTGATTGTGGTGGTGGCCAATAACGGACGATACGGCACGATTAGGATGCATCAGGAAAAGCAGTATCCGGGGCGCGTTTCGGGCACTATATTGGCCAATCCGGATTATGCCGCGCTGGCGCAGGCTTATGGTGGGCATGGTGAATTGGTTGAAAAAACCGAGGATTTTGCAGCCGCGTTCGAGCGGGCCAAATCATCGGGCAAACCGGCGATTATTGAAATGCGGATGGATGTTGAAGCGCTATCAACAGGCATGACATTAAGCGAGGCGCGGGGTTTATCAGCGGGATAACCGGTTTACAGGCCATATAAGGCTTTTCGCTGTTAACGCGCCTGAAACCTGTATGAACAGGGGGCTTGGCGCAAATTTGGCTGTATGGCTTGCGTATGGCAAGTGTATGGCAAGTGTATGGCAATGCGTATGGTAAATTCCATGAAGGGCGCGGGTTAATGGTGCGCACGGTATAATATGCGGGAATTCGAATATGCGCTTGACCGTATATTCGAATCTCCATATGTAGGCGCCATGAAGCAAACAGAAACCTTTCAAATTCTAAGTGACGAAACCCGTTTGCGGGCGCTTGCGCTGATGGCGTGTTGTGGCGAGTTGTGTGTGTGCGAATTTGTGTATGCCTTGGATATGTCGCAGCCCAAAATATCGCGTCACCTTGCGGCCCTTCGGGATGCAGGGCTGGTAACGGCGCGACGGGATGCGCAGTGGATGTTTTACAATATTAATACCGACGTGGCTGATTGGCAGCGCGCGGCCATCGGGGCGGCGATTGATGCCGTGTCGGGGGAGCCGTTGGTTGCCATTGATGCCAAACGCCTGAATGAAATGAAAGACCGCCCGCAACGCTGCAACGCGGCTTAGGAGAAATAGAATGTTCGCAATTTTCACACGGCTTGCCGATTGGCTGGCCTATGGTATTTTCGGCCTTGATCCGGCATCTTCCTTGGGCCATGCGGTGCATTTTTTCATTGAAGATGTGACCAAGATTTTCTTTTTGCTGTCTGTTATTGTGTTTGCCATCGGCTATTTCCGCTCCATGCTTACACCGGAACGGGTGCGCAAAGTTGTGGCGGGGCGGTCGCGCGCGGTGTCGTATCCGATGGCTGTGGGGCTGGGGGCGGTGACACCGTTCTGTTCCTGCTCGTCGGTACCGTTGTTTATTGGATTTCTTGAAGCGGGTATTCCTTTGGGCGTGACCATGGCGTTTTTGATTGCATCGCCAATGATTAACGAAGTGGCGGTTGTGGTGTTAGCGGCGGCTGTGGGCTGGAAGGTCGCGGCGCTTTACGTTTTTGCCGGGCTTTCGGTGGGGATCGTTGGTGGATTGGTGATTGAATATTTCAAACTGGAAAAGTGGGTAGAAGATTATGTGTGGAAAATCCGCATGGGTGAAACCAACATCCAGCAAACCAGCACAACGTTCAAAGACAAGCTGATTTATTCATGGGGCCAAGTGAAAGAGATTGTCGGAAAAATCTGGATTTACGTTTTGGTCGGAATCGCCTTGGGCGCGGTATTGCACGGATTTGTACCGCAAGAGTTTTTCCTGAAATATGCCTCGGCTGACAATTTGTTTGCAGTGCCAAGCGCCGTGATCATTGGCATCCCTTTGTATTCAAACGCAACGGGTGTCATCCCGATTGTCGAGGCCTTGATGGCCAAGGGTGTGCCGATTGGAACAGTGCTGGCGTTGATGATGTCTGTGGCGGCGATTTCATTGCCCGAGATCATAATTTTGCGCAAAGTGTTAAAACCAAAATTAATTGCGACATTTACGGGGATATTGTTTGTGGCCTTTATCGGGGTAGGCTATCTGTTCAACGCCCTTCTTATATAACAGGATATTATTATGACCAATCCACGCCATTCCATTGCTGATGAAATTGCCAAGGAATCCCATTATGTAACCCGCGCCGGATGGCTGCGTGCCGCGGTGATGGGGGCCAATGACGGCATTGTTTCGACGGCTTCGATCATCATAGGGGTTGCTGCGGCTGGCACTGTTCAAAGCGAAATCTTATTGGCGGGTGTTGCCGGATTGATTGCGGGCGCTATGTCGATGGCGGCGGGGGAATATGTATCGGTGTCATCGCAAGCAGATAGCGAAAATGCTGATCTTAAGCGCGAGCAACAGGAACTGGACGACGATCCACATGGTGAGCATCGCGAGCTGGCAGATATTTACATTGAACGCGGGCTGGATGCGGAATTGGCCAGCGAAGTGGCAACACAACTGATGGATCACGATGCGCTTGGTACCCATGCGCGCGAAGAGCTGGGCATAAGCGAACTGACCATGGCGCAACCGATTCAGGCGGCGGTAACGTCTGCCCTCACCTTTTCGGCGGGCGCGGCGCTGCCTTTATCGGCGGTGCTGTTTGCGCCGTTGGAAAGCATCATTTTGCTGACCACGATTATATCTATAATCGTGCTGGGCGTTTTGGGCGCAACCTCGGCTATTGCGGGGGGCGCACCGGTGATGCGTGCCATTGTGCGCGTCACGATTTGGGGTGCACTGGCGATGGGGGCGACAGCCTTGGTTGGCCACTGGTTCGGTGTGGCGATTGGATGATTAATTAACTTTGGGAAGGCAAGAGAATGAAAACGTTTAAAGTGCTTGGATCGGGATGTTGCAACTGCAACACCACTGCTGATTTGATTGACAGAAAAGCCAAAGAACTAGGCGTGGATGTCACCATCGAGAAAGTAACCGAAATGGGTGACATTTTGGGATATGGTGTAATGTCGACACCGGGTGTGGTGGTTGACGAAGTTGTGGTTCATGCGGGTGGCACGCCGACGCCTGCCCAGGTTGAAGACTGGATAAAAGCGTGAGCGCGCCTGAATTGCATTCGTCTATCGTTGCAATGGTGTCTTTGGCCTCGGGTATTGCGTCAAACCATCCGGCGATGGGGCAATGTCAGCTTGAGCGGCTGCGTGGATACGGTGTGCCGGAGAACCAGATTGCGGCGGTGATTGAAATTGCCCGTCATATCCGTGACGAAGCAACCGAAAAGCTGGATTATGCCTTTGATCAGGCGGATGGCGGGGCCACAGATGCTGTCGCGGGCGAGGGCGAATCCTGTGGATGTTCGCCAACGCCAAGCGGGCAAAGCTGCTGTTAACAAAACCTTAAACAAGGGCTTATTGATGTATAAGCCTTTGTTTTTATTGGATCTGTGAATCCATGATTCCGGAATAGTAGTTTTGTTATTCGAGCAAGATTTGCGGCTGGATTTATGCTGTGAATTTCCAAAACAGGATGGGGGCCGATGCCGAAATCTTTAATTCCGGTGCTCGGGTTTTTTATTTCTCAAGGGTATAGGGATCGCGCGGTGCAGACGGATATTTTGGCATATTTGCGCACAGTTTCCCATGTGCCGCTGCTTTTTGTTTCAAACTTTGCATGGCTATCATCGGGGGATGTTGTGGCGTTGGTGCATCACGGTATTGACAAGATCCACTTTGGGTCTAGCCACCAGTTGCCCAAGGGTGGCTCGTAAACGTGACAATACGTGTGGAGCGGTAGGTTTTAACCTTTTGCTGTCCAACTCATGGAAACATGCCTGCGGGTAAAAAACTCGCCCATAAGGCCAACCATCAGCAACACAATGCTAAGTTTGATGGGATAGGAAAGGCTACTGAAATGCGGATTGTAATTCAAAAATGCATACCCGCGGGCCTGATCAATGGTGTGAAACAGCGGGTTCCAGTCAAACAGGTGCCGGCGATTGGGCGGAAGCGTATTGGCCAGAAACATTTTGCCTGACGCAATCATGTTGGCCCGTGCAAAAATAGTGGAGGCAATTCCAATAACCGAGGGCGACCACGGTTTGGCAGCCAGAAAAACCATGCCGATCGAAACGCCGGAAAACCAGGATAACATAACCATTCCAAATGCGCCGGTTGGGTCGGCGATAAAAACCGGCGTCACGGCAACGTGATAGATGAAAAGCACCATAACCAGCGAAAGAACCTGAATATAAAGCGCGCCTAAGGCTGCGGCGGAAATCGTGACGATGGTATTCATCGGTGCGTGTTGCATCATCGGCGATGCGGGCCCTTCAGACCCGACAACGGCCCCCATAGATTTGGTAAATGTCATAAACAGGAAAATGCCCGACATGATATAAAGTAGGAAATCGCCACGGATGGCGGCGCCGCGCAAACCCAGAATATCGAACATCACGTAAAATGTTGCCACAAAGATAACCGTTTGCAGCATGTTGTTCAGCAAACCAATAATGGCGTTCCCATGGCTTTTGCGCACACTGCGCACGGTTGCATGATAGATCAATTCCAGCAGTGCAATGCTTGAGGCAAAGCCGCTTTTACGTGTTTCTACTCTGAACATGGTCGAAAAATACCCGCCTAATTTTTACTGCTTTGTTTATTGAAAAAGGAAATCTTGCCGTTTCCGTATCATTTCATCATAAAAGGATGGATAAGAGATTACAACAATTCAACGCAAAAACGCGTTAACCTGAGGAGAGTAAGAGTGGATTTTGAGAAAATGAGCACAGTTTTCCGCCGTTTGGCGCTGGAAGCAGGTGATAAAATTATGGAAATCTATGGCCGTGACGATTTTGAAGTGAAAACCAAATCCGACGAAAGCCCCGTAACCATCGCGGACGAAGCAGCAGACGAGATTATTTCCGCAGGCATACGCATTGCATTTCCCGACGTCACTTTGATTACCGAGGAACAATCGGAGTCCCACTCCGAAAAGGCGGACAGCTTTATTATTGTTGATCCTCTGGATGGCACCAAAGAGTTCATCAAGCGCCGTGGCGATTTCACCGTGAACATTGCCTATGTGGAAAACGGCACCCCCATTCGCGGTGTGGTTTATGCGCCTGCCAAAGGGCGTTTGTTTTATACTGATGCAAGTGGTGCCACTGTTGAAGAAACCGGTGATTTCCCTAAAGAGGCCGCTGGCCCAACAACGCCAATCAGTGTTTCTTCGCCCGATAACGCATCATTGATGGTTGTGGCCTCAAAATCGCACCGCGATCAGGCAACCGATGATTACATCAATAAATACAACGTCAAAGATTCCAAAAGCGCCGGCTCGTCGCTTAAGTTTTGTTTGGTGGCAACGGGTGAGGCAGATATTTATCCGCGCGTCGGGCGCACTATGGAATGGGACACTGCCGCGGGCCATGCGGTTTTAACCGGTGCAGGCGGGAACGTTGTGCGCTTTGATGATCATACACCGCTGAAATACGGCAAAGAAGATTATGCTAATCCGTTCTTTATTGCCTATGCCCCCGGAGTGGATTTGAAGCCTGCATAATGAGCGTTTTAATCGTTATACCGGCCCGTATGGCCTCGACCCGATATCCGGGCAAACCTTTGGTGCCGCTAAAAGGGCCGGATGGCATTTCGAAAACCCTGATCCATCGCACATGGGAGGCCGCAATGGCTGCCAAGGGCGTGGATCGCGTGGTCGTGGCCACAGATGATGCCAAAATTTCGAATGTGGCGCAAAACTTTGGTGCCGAAGTGGTGATGACCTCAAAAAATTGTGCAAACGGAACGGAACGGTGTGCCGAAGCTTTGGTTAGCTTGAAGGAAGAGTTTGAAATTATTGTAAACGTGCAGGGGGATGCGCCCCTTACACCGCCTTGGTTTATCGAAAACCTGATTGACGGGTTAAAAGCCAATCCATTGGCCGAGGTGGCGACACCCGTATTGCGCTGTGATGGCAAAGCGTTGAATGGATTTTTAGAAGATCGCAAAAATGGCCGTGTTGGCGGCACAACCGTGGTGTTTGGCCAAAACAAACACGCGCTCTATTTCTCAAAAGAGGTGATTCCGCATGTCAACGGCCCTGTTGCGCCCGATGCTACAACATCGGTTTTTCACCACGTCGGAATCTATGCCTATCGGCCGTCATCCCTGATGGCGTATCCGCATTGGTCAGCCGGTGTGTGTGAAATGTTAGAAGGGTTAGAGCAACTGCGATTTCTGGAACATGACAGGCCGATTCTATGTGTTGAGGTGGATGCGCAAGGGCAAGAATTCTGGGAATTGAACAATCCAGAAGATGTGGCGCGAATTGAGGCGATGCTGCTTAAGAACTGACACTGATATGATATAGCGGGGCGTTTTTGCTGAATATTCCCCGCAAACCTGCTTTGAACCCTTTGATTTACTATGCTAGGAATGGCTTGTATACTTGCTCGAAAGCGTGTTTTAAGCGGCGTCGCCAAAAAATGAGCGATTTGCGTCACATTGTTGTCTTAGTCTTGTAAGATAACGAATCGGAACAAAATACGAGTGGGCATCCCAGAAATGGGAGAAGTAAAAAAGAGTATCAAGATGAAGAAAAGAGTAACAAAAGCCGTCTTCCCTGTTGCAGGTATGGGAACCCGTTTTCTACCGGCAACTAAATCTGTTCCGAAAGAAATCATGACATTGGTTGATCGTCCGTTGATCCAATATGCGATTGACGAAGCGCGCGCGGCTGGAATTAAAGAATTCATTTTTGTTACATCGCGCGGCAAAGGCGCTTTGGAAGATTATTTTGACATTGCCCCCACGCTGGAAGCAAGCCTGCGCAAATCCGGTAAAACGGAATTGCTGGATGTATTGAAAAGTACCAATATGGACAGTGGCGCGATTGCCTATATTCGCCAACACAAGGCGTTGGGCCTTGGCCATGCTGTGTGGTGCGCCCGCCGTTTGATCGGCAATGAACCCTTTGCCGTAATCTTGCCCGATGATGTTATCGCTGCGGAAAAACCATGTTTGCAACAGATGATCGAAGCCCACGCCGAAACCGGCGGTAGCATGGTTGCCGCGATGGAAGTGCCTCAAGACAAGGCGTCATCTTACGGTGTTCTGGATGTCAAAGAAGACATGGGCAGCATGGTTTCCGTTAAGGGCATGGTCGAAAAACCCCCTGCCGGAACCGCCCCTTCAAACCTTGCGGTGATTGGCCGTTACATTCTATCGCCTAAAGTTTTGCAAAACCTTAGCAAGATCAAACAAGGTGCCGGTGGCGAAATTCAGTTAACTGATGCGATTGCGTTGGAAATGGAACAAGGCCGCGATGTGTTTGGCTATCGCTTCCGCGGGCAGCGTTTTGATTGCGGATCCAAAGCGGGCTTCTTGCAAGCGACTGTTTCGTTTGGCCTGTCGCGCCCGGATTTACGTGATGAATTTGCTGATTTCCTTGGTGCAATCGTGCCACAACAACAGGCTGCACAATAATCGGCCTTTACTAAGAAAGAACAGCTTTGACAAATGTGTTGGTGACGGGTGGGGCTGGCTATATCGGCTCACACGCATGTAAAGCGTTAAAGCAGGCGGGCTATACGCCTGTTACTTTTGACAACTTGATAACAGGCTGGAAAGACGCGGTGAAATTTGGTCCGTTTGAACGGGGTGATCTATTGGATCGCGCCCGCGTGAACGAGGTGTTCGCCAAATACAAACCCACCGCTGTGATGCATTTTGCCGCCCTTTCCCAAGTGGGGGAAAGCATGCAAATCCCCGGGAAATACTGGCGCAATAATGTATTTGGTTCGCTTGAATTGATTGATGCCGCTGTCGAATTCGGAGTGAAAAACTTTGTGTTTTCATCCACTTGCGCCACATATGGTGATCAGGACAATGTTGTTCTTGATGAAAATTCCGTGCAACTGCCGATCAATTCTTACGGTGCATCCAAACGCGCGATTGAGGATATTTTAGCCAATTATTCCGAAAGCAACGGCCTAAACCACGTGATCTTTCGTTATTTCAATGTGGCAGGTGGTGATCCGGATGGTGAAGTGGGCGAATTCCACCAGCCCGAAACCCATCTGGTGCCGCTTATTCTGGATGCGATTGACGGCAAGCGCGACGCGCTGACAATATTTGGCACCGATTACGAAACGCCCGACGGCACCTGCATTCGTGATTATGTGCATGTGTGTGATTTGGTGGATGCACATGTTCTGGGCCTGAAATGGCTTGAGGATGGCAAAGGTGATCGTGTGTTTAATCTGGGCACGGGCAAAGGATTTTCAGTGCGCGAAGTTATGGATGCCGCCGCTTATGTGACCAACCGTGTTGTGCCGCAAATCGAAGGCGAGCGCCGCGCAGGGGATTGCACAAAGCTGGTATCAGGAAGTGTGCGCGCCGAAACCGAATTGGGCTGGAAACCAAACCGTTCAAACCTTGAAACCATGATAAAAGATGCGTGGCGCTGGCACCAAAACGGGCACTTTGAAAAATAGCGTGATCGGGTTATACGTTTACGACGTTTAGGGGTAAATGTATGATGGGCCGTTATTTTACTGCATATGCAATGCGTTTGAAACGCCGCAGATTGTTGTATCGCGCTTTGCGAGCGCGCCATAAATTAACCAACCTATCCGATAATACCGCACAGATTTCTCCAAATGACATCCTTGGATTTACCACGCTGCGCAATGAAATCACGCGCTTGCCGTATTTTCTGGAGTATTACCGCACTAAAGGTGTGGCACATTTCTTTGTTGTTGATAATGACAGCAATGATGGATCGCGTGACTATCTGTTGGCACAGCCTGATGTTTCTGTTTGGGGTACTGACGCCAGTTATAAACAATCGCGGTTTGGTGTGGATTGGCTGACTTGGTTGCAGATTAGATATGGTCACGGGCACTGGTGTTTGACCGTGGATAGCGATGAAATCCTAATCTATCCAAACTGTGACACACGAGCTTTGCCCGATTTAACCGCGTCCTTGGATGCCCAACGCATCGAGGCCTTTGGCGCTTTGATGCTGGATATGTATCCCAAAGGGCGACTTCAGGATCAATCGTATCACCCTGGCCAAGACCCGTTCGAGATTCTGAACTGGTTTGATGTAGATGACTATTTAGGGAAAATGGAAAATCGTGGCTATTACCAATCGGTGCAGGGCGGTGTGCGTGGGCGGGTATTCTTCCCCGATGCGGCCAGCCATGCGCCACATTTAAACAAAATCCCGTTGATCAAATGGAATCGCCGCTTTGCTTATGTTAGTTCCACCCATGCGGTGCTGCCCAAACGGCTGAATCAGGTATTTGATCCAGGGAATTCTCAAATGACGGGCGTTTTATTGCACAGTAAATTCCTACCGGATATCATTGAGAAATCCCAAGAGGAGCTGGAGCGTGGCGAGCATTTTACCTATACGGATCGTTATGATGACTATTATTCAGGTTTGATTGACAATCCTGATCTGTGGGAAGAAAGCTCGGTTCGTTATACGGGTTGGAAACAGCTTGTTAGCCTAGGTATCATGCGGGATACCACACAGAAATAATCTGACAAATAAGCGCTGTATCCCGGGCTTTTCGCCGACAAGTTATTGATCAATAACGAATCTAATATTCCGGAATCGTAGATTCTATAAAATACCCGAAACAGCAATGAAACCACGGCAAATTTGGTATCCACCCAAATCAATGGTGAAACTTGAAAACCATAGCTGGCTAGATATTTTCGCGAAATGAAACTTGGTTATTTACCCCTGCAAATCACACACGTAACACTGGCTTCAAAGACAGATCGTGTGGAAGAAACGCTCAAAAGGATACGTATGCGGAATTTCAACGGGGTTCCCCGCCGCAACACTCTAGATTCTTGTATATTTCAACCCCACATTAAATATAGTGTAGTAAGAAGCACGCACAAATGCGCGTAACAAGGGCAACAGTAAATGGGTTTTTCGCAAACATACCGTAGACGGCTGGCGCGCAAGCGTTGGCGCATACGTGCGTTTCGTAAGCGTCGTGAATTGAAACCAGTTGCCAACCGCACAAAACATATCAAGCGCGATGATATCATTATCTTTTCTACACTGCGCAATGAACGCGTGCGTCTTAGCTATTTTTTGAAATACTATCGCGAATTAGGTGTCGATCATTTCGTTTTTGTTGATAACGACAGCGACGACGGGTCACGTGAATTTCTGGCTGAGCAGCCGGATGTTTCGATCTGGACGACAACGCACAGTTACAAAAAATCACGCTTTGGGGTGGATTGGTTAAATTGGCTTCAATCGAAATACGGACACAATCACTGGACACTCACAGTTGATGTGGATGAGTTTTTTGTTTTCCCATTCAGCGATACGCGATCACTGCGTGCACTTACGGATTGGCTGGATGCGTCGGAAATCCGGTCGTTTAGCGCGATGCTGTTGGATATGTATCCCAAGGGCAAATTAAACGATCAACCGTATCGTTCCGGCCAAAACCCGTTTGAAATTGCATCATGGTTTGATTCAGGAAACTATGTCATTCGCAAAAACGATTTTTTCGGCAATCTGTGGATTCAGGGCGGGCCACGGGCGCGGATGTTTTTCTTGGATAGTCCGGATAGTGCGCCTGCAATGAACAAAATACCATTGGTAAAGTGGAACCGCAAATACGTTTATACCAGTTCAACACACGCACTTTTGCCCCGCTCTTTGAATGTGGTTTATGATGAATGGGGCGGAGAGTTTGCATCTGGTTGCCTGCTACACGCAAAATTCCTGGATACATTCGGGGCCAAGGCCGCCGAGGAGCTGAAGCGCGGTCAGCACTATGCAAATAGCAAAGAATACAAAGCCTATCATGATGCCCTGAAAGACGAACCCGAGATGTGGTGCAAATGGTCGGAGAAATATATCAATTGGCGCCAGCTTGAAATTCTGGGCCTGATTTCAAAGGGCAACTGGGCATGAGGGGGCTGATATGACTGTTGGCGTCGTGATGCTGGTGCATAATGCCTTTGAACGGGCCGAACAGGTGGCACGCCATTGGGCGGCTGGCGGGGCCGATATTGTGATTCATGTGGATCAACGTGTCAAAGCCAAAGCGTTTAAAGCCTTTGAAAGGGCCTTGTCCGATGTGCCGAATCTGCGGTTTAGCAAACGTCACAGTTGCGAGTGGGGAACCTGGTCTTTGGTTGAAGCCTCGCAAACCGCGTCCGAGTTACTGTTAAAAACCTTTCCTAAAGTGCGTCATGTTTATTTGGCGTCTGGATCATGCCTGCCGTTACGCCCTGTGCAGGAGCTGATTGATTATCTGGCAGCGCGCCCGAATGTGGATTTCATCGAATCTGCCACAACAGAAGATGTGCCATGGGCTGTGGGTGGATTGGATCGGGAGCGGTTTACGTTACGGTTTCCGTTTTCATGGCGTAAACACCGGATATTATTTGATGGGTATGTAAATCTACAGCGTCGTCTAAAAGTGAAACGCAAGGTGCCTAAAGGGTTGGTGCCGCATTTGGGTTCGCAGTGGTGGTGTCTGACGCGCAAAACGTTATCAACCATATTGGAAGACCCGGACCGCAAAGAATTTGAAACCTATTTCAAACGGGTCTGGATTCCTGATGAAGCTTATTACCAAACCCTTGTGCGGTATTATTCATCGACGATCGAAAGCCGGTCTTTGACCCTTTCGAAGTTTGATTTTCAGGGTAAGCCGCACACGTTTTATGATGACCATCTGCAACTATTGCGAAGATCAGATTGTTTTGTGGCCCGAAAAATATGGCCACACGCAAATCGTTTGTATGATGCATTTTTAACGGATGCCGCAGGCGCTATGAAAAGGGCCGAACCGAACCCGGGAAAGATTGATCGTGTGTTCACCAAAGCGCTTGACCGGCGTATCAATGGGCGGGCAGGCCTATTTATGCAAAGTCGGTATCCACGCGATGGCTGGGAAAAGGGGATGTCTTCGGCACCTTATTCAGTTTTCCAAGGCTATGCGGAACTGTTTGAAGATTTCGCACCATGGCTATCAAAAGTGACGGGGGCCAAGGTGCATGGCCACCTGTTTTCGCCAGATCGCGTTGAATATGTGGATGGGCAAACTTCGTATCACGGTGGATTAACAGATTCGACAGCCCTGCGGGATGCAAACGCACAATCGTTTTTAACAAACCTGATCTGGAACGCGCGCGGTGAACGGCAGTGTTTTCAATTCGGCCCTAATGATAATCAAGATATCAACTGGTTTATTGCAAAAGACCCGAACGCAAGCATTTCGGTTATAACCGGAGCATGGGCTGTCCCGTTGTTCCATTCAAACCTGAATTTCTCGGTGATCCGCAAAATGGCCGCCAAATTGCAACAAGTTGAAAGCAATTATATTGATATTCTGAAATCGCCTTATGCGAAGGGGAAAATACGCATCACGTCGATCGCCGAGTTTGTCGAGGCCCCGATGAATCCATTGCAGCTGATTGTCGATGAGATTGGGCCTCATAAGCTTACGCGTATCACCGAGGCCCCCAAGCTTGTTGATCTAACCGGATTTGGGCAATTTCTGCAAAATTTGAAAAATCAGGGCATGCATCCGCATCTAATGGGTGATTTTCCGATGTCCGATACCGTGCAGAAAAATACGCGCATCGTCCGCAAGCCGTATTTGGTTAAGAAATAGAATATCATGTCCAAGCGTTTTGACTACTTTGTTATCTTTGCTGAAATGCGTACGGGGTCTAACTTTCTTGAGGCCAATATTAATGAAATCGATGGGCTTACGTGTTATGGGGAGGCTTTCAATCCGTATTTCATCGGGTACCCCAAGCGAAATGATTTGGTTGGTATCACCCAATCTGCGCGTGATTCTGATCCGATGCGGCTGGTTCAGGCCATGGTTGAAAAAACCGAAGGATTGCCAGGGTTTCGCTATTTTAACAATCATGACCCACGCATTCTGGAAGAAATTGTTCAGAATGAGAGATGCGCAAAAATCATCCTGACCCGGAGTGTGTTGGAAAGTTATGTCTCTTGGAAGATCGCCGTTGCAACGGATCAGTGGAAGCTGACCAACCTTAAATTCCGCAGATCCGCAAAGATTACATTCGATGCCAAGGAGTATGAAGAATATATTGCCCCGCAAACGGCCTTTCGTTCCGACCTGCAAACGGCATTACAAATATCGGGGCAAACCGCTTTTCATATTGCGTTTGAAGATATTCCAAATGTGAACGTTATTAACGGCATCGCGAAATTTCTAGAGGTTGATGGGCGCAAAGAGCAAACGTCGCAAGCGTTAAAACGGCAAAACCCCGCGCCGCTAAAAGACAAAGTCAAGAATTACGATGAAATGGTTGCAAGCCTTGGAGGCGGCGATCAGTTTGAAACGGCGCAGACATCCCGCTTTGAACCTGCGCGCGGGGCCGTTGTGCCGTCTTATATTGCTGCTGCGGATGCGCCACTGATCTATCTGCCTGTTGCGTGTGCTTCGGATAACCGGATTGCGACGTGGCTTGCCGAATTTGACGGGGGGTTGATCGACGGGTTTACCCAAAAAACGCTGCGCCAATGGAAACGCAAACACATGGGGCACAGAAGCTTTAGTGTTGTCAGCCACCCGATCGCACGGGCGCACCGCGCGTTCTGTCGGTATATTGTGGCTACTGGCCCAAATTCATACGTGGAAATTCGTGACGTATTGCGTAAGAAACACAAACTCCCGATTCCCGGGGGGGCTGTGAACGAAAACAATTATGATAAACGCGCCCACCGCGCGGCATTTATCCAGTTTTTGGAGTTTGTTCAGCAAAACCTGAATGGGCAGACCAATATTCGTGTGGACCCAACATGGGCCAGCCAAGAGAAGGTTTTGCAAGGGATCGCGCAATTTGCGTTGCCCGATATGATTTTACGCGCCGAAACGTTGGAAACCGGATTGGCCCAATTGGCCGAACAGGTTGGAATGGAATGCCCAATGATTTCCGATGTGGAAAAAGACGCGCCTTATGACCTTAGTGATTTTTATGACAGTGATGTTGAAGCCGCGGGTCGCCAAGCCTATCAACGGGATTACATGATGTTTGGCTACAAGGCGTGGGATAAACCGGCCGCTTAAATTTACGCAGCTTGACTAGAACGAATTTCTGTAAGCAAAGCATGGAGCGTGGTTTCGTCGTCATTGGCCCGTAGCTTTGTGCAAAACGTTGCGTCCCGCATCGTGCGAGATACTGATGCCAAGGCTTTTAAATGCTCGACACCGGATTCTTTGGGCGCGAAAAGTGCAAAAACCAAATCAACAGGTTTGCGGTCTGCAGAATCAAAATCCAGAGGGGCCTCAAGACGCAAGAATGCGCCCACAACCCGATCAAGGCCTTCCAAGCGTGCGTGAGGCAACGCGACGCCATGGCCAACACCTGTTGGGCCAAGATTTTCACGCTCTTGCAACGCTGCAACAGCATTTTTCTGATCGACCCCACAACAATCGCTGACAACCTCTCCCAATTTCTGGAAGAGGCGTTTTTTGCTATTGATTTGCCCTACGACACGCACAGCGTCGAGATTAAGGATGCTTGAAAGCTCCATTTGGCGTTACTTTATCTGTGCCTGTCGAAACAGGGCTTAATTAATATTTCTAGGGTCGACCCAGCCTATGTTTCCGTCATCTCGACGATACACGACATTGACCCCTTTGTGGCCTTCATTGCGAAACACCAAAAGATCTGCCCCAGATAATTCCATCCGCATAACGGCTTCACCTACAGAAACGGTTGGAATTGTCGTTTCCATTTCGGCAATGATCATAGGCTGGAGTGTTTCGGGTTCTGATTCTTCTGCAGTTTCTGCTCCTGCGAGGATATACGAGGATGCGTCGGAAAAATCAACAGGCTGCGGGCGATCTTTGTGGTGGTCTTTCAAGCGCCGCTTGTACCGTCTAAGCTGTTTTTCCATTTTGTCGCTACATTGATCGAAAGCAGAATAAATTTCATGGGAATGCGCCTTTGCGGAAGCTGTCAACCCTGTCGACATGTGCACCATAGCTTCGCAAACGTATTCGTTTGCACTTCGTGAGAAAATGATATTGGCATCGGTTGGGCGATGGGCAAATTTATCAAGGATGCTGCCTAACGCATCTTTAACGTGGGTTTGAAGGGCGTCACCAATATCGATTTGTTTTCCGCTAATTTGGTATTGCATCATATCTCCTTGGTTTATTTAAAGCGCAAGAAAATTCACGTTGCTTGAACGGCAAACCAAAATTTGTGACTACTTGCGAGTGTTGCGCACGCCACCCAAGCCGTTCGGGGGTGCGGCCTTGGCCACCAGTATCCGGCGGCGTTTTGCTGATGATGGAATGTTCATACATCCCCTGTATTTGGCGACAGTTCGACGTGCAATGTCAACTCCTTGAGCGTGTAATTTTTCGACAATATTTTCATCTGAATGGATTGACAGGTGTGTTTCGGCCAGTACCATTTTGCGAATGCTCTGTTTGATGTTGTGTGCCGATATTTGCGTTTTGCCCGCTTTTCCGATCGACGTGGAAAAGAAATAACGCATGGGGTAAATTGCCCCGTTTATTGAAATATTTTTATGCGCAATGGCACGACCTATTGTCGAGGCATGCATTTCAAGCTGTTTTGCAATTTTGATGCGGGTCAGGGGGATGAGGTGTTTTTGATCTTCCGAGAAAAACCGGTGTTGGAAAGAAACAATAGATCGAGCCACTTTCAAGATAGTTTTGCTGCGAAACTCTACCACTTGAATTAAGGTTTTTGCCCGTGTTTTCTGGGTGATTAAATAATCGAGCGTTTTTCCATCGTTTTTCAAAGCATTCAAGAGATCGTCATCAACCGAAAGTGTTGGAAAGTTTGGATTGAAAAGAGAGACGATCAACCCTTTGTCTGGATCATTTTTGACCAAAATATCAGCGACAAGAGCTTCTGTTTGTTCGGAGAATTCTTTCGCAGGGGTGGGATTAAGGGATTTAAGGGCTTCACCAAATGTTTTGAGTTGCGCCTCTGGCAGGTGAAAAATTTTGCTCAGTTTTCCCCATGCGCGTTTGGCGAATAAAGCCGCATTTTCGAGGATCATTTTCCCTGTTGCCTCATCAATGCCGGTTTCGATCAGCTGTAATAAAAGGCATTCTTTCAAATCGCGGGCAGCAATGCCTGTTGGCTCACAGGTTTGCAACGCTTGAATACTTTGTTCGATTATTTCAATTGGCAGATCCAGGTCATCGGCAATTTCATCCGCGCTGCGCGAGAGAAACCCATCATCCGTAAGATCACCTGTCAAATAAAGCGCAATGTTTTTTATGGGTTTGTCGAGCGGCATAATCGTTAGCTGTTGACGCAAGTTTTCACCCAGTGTTCCCGAAGCCGCAACAGTATCAAGCGCGATGTCGTATTCGCTAATGCCGCTGGTGTTTCTGTGTTGAGGATGGTCGACAACCAGCAGAGGGTTATTTTGAGCCTCTTGCTCGATGTGGTGGATCAATTCAGGCGTTGAGAAGCTTAAAAGCGACATTGCCTCGCGCATGGCAGGGGTGAGCGCCATGCGATGCTGCAATGATTGAGTAAGGACGGTGTTTAATGCCATGAGTGTCCAATGTGCGGTGCTTTGGTTAAGAAATGCTAAAACTTTGTCCAAGATAGACGCGGCGCACGTTTTCATCGCGCACCACTTCTTCGGTTGTGCCGCTCATCAATACTTTGCCATCATGCAGGATGTAGGCGCGTTCAACGATTTCCAAGGTTTCGCGGACGTTGTGATCGGTGATCAACACCCCGATGCCACGGTTTTTCAGGTCGGCCACAAGGGCGCGGATTTCGCCAACTGCAATTGGATCAACGCCTGCAAACGGCTCGTCAAGCAACAGGTATTTCGGATTGGCCGCCAGACAGCGCGCAATTTCAACGCGGCGACGCTCACCGCCCGACAGGGCCATAGCAGGCGCGCGGCGCAGGTGGTCGATTGAAAATTCCGATAGCAGCTCTTCCAGCCGTTCACGGCGTTTGTGCCGATCTGAAACTGCAATCTCAAGGATCGCCAGAATGTTGTCTTCAACATTCATTCCGCGAAAAATCGAAACTTCTTGGGGCAGGTATCCGATTCCAAGCTTGGCGCGGCGATACATTGGCAGCGACGTTACATCACGCCCGTCAATAATAACCTGCCCGCCTTCTGGCGTAACAAGGCCGGCAATGGAATAGAAACAGGTGGTTTTACCCGATCCGTTTGGCCCAAGCAGCGCAACAACTTCGCCTCGGCCCAATTCAATGCTGACGTCACGGATAACCAAACGCTTGCGATAGCTTTTGCGCAGGTTTTTGATCTGCAATCCGCCGCCGGTTTCGGCAAGCGCAAGGTTTGGTTTATCAGCCATCAGTTATTACCCGTGCGGAAGATAGTTTTAACCCGGCCTTCCAGAATGGCCTTACCCGTGTTCAAATCGACAACCATGTGTTGGGACGATAGTGCATTGCGCCCTTGTGTCAGGATCACGTCACCCGTCATGATGATTTTGGCTGAGCCAATGGTATAAACCGCTTCTCGCGCTTCGGCGGCTTCGGCCCCGTTTACCAGAACCACATTCCCGGTGGCGTGCA
>CAMZKY010000221.1 GCA_947311455.1 uncultured Marinosulfonomonas sp.
AACATATGAAGATCACGGCATATTTATAAATCTGATCGCCAAGTTCTAAGTGGAAATGTCGGGATACAATAAAATGTTTGCAAAGTTAAAGCGTCTCGTCAAAGCGTCGATGATAAGTACACTGGTGCTTGTTCCTCCGGCAGTGCAGGCTGCATGTATGGATGGAACAGTGGCAACAAGAGCCTTCACCGATTTGGGCATGGCCCGGTTGATTCCCTCCGCAGGGGTATACTTTTTTGACCTGAACGGGCAGACATTTTCGTCTTATGTTAATAGCGGCGGCGATGTGCTAATTGCTATTGATTTTGGCAATGGTGTTAACGACCTACCACAGGGCGCGTCATTATCTTTATCTGCGAGGGGTATTCTCTCGCCTGCAATTTTGGCGGAAATGACGAATATTGATCAAATCAGGATGAACTCTAGCTTGGGGAATCTGAATGTTGTTAATTCACAAGCGATATTTTTGGCACGTATCCAAGCAAATGAAACGTTGAATATTGGCAAAGCAGATAATGGATTGCATACTGGGTGGACAGGGATACATGCCGACTGGGTAAACACAAACTCTTCTTGCTACACCCAGTTTCCCCACCAGTTACATCAAAATATCTATCACCCTTGTGGGAATGCAGCTTCAACCACCTGGGCACCTCATTACAACTCTGCCACAGTAGGAAATCATCAACGCGAATACTGGAATTACGGTGAAATACCTGCGACTGAATCGCTGCGCCTGTTCGTAAGAGCACCGTTGGTGCGCCCCGCTTGCCTTCAAGTTACCAAATCTGCATCGCCAACCTCCAACCTGATCGCCGGTGATGTTGTAACGTATACTTACACCATCACAAACACAGGCGGGACGGATCTGCTAAATGTATCATTGGCCGACGTCCATAATGCATCAGGCCCTGTCCCAACCCCTGATACAGATAGTGCCACCTTGACGGACAACGGCGCGATAGGTGGTTCATCAAACTCGACAACCGGCAATGGCGTGTGGGATGTATTGGCACCGGATGATACTTTGACGGTTACAGCAACCTATACGGTTACACAGGACGATGTTGATACACTGCAATAAGGCTGGGTTATAGCCAAGCGACATATTTATGATATTAAGGGGCGGTCGCGGAAATTCGGGCCAGTGGTTAAGATGGATCGCTTTGTGAGAAAGACGATACAAAATGACCAAACGAAAGAACCATTCACCTGATTTTAAAGCCAAGGTCGCGCTTGATGCGTGCCGTGAGGAAATGACGATGACGGAGCCGTCGAAGAAGGAGCTATGACTGATGGTCTTGTCACGGTTTGGTTCCGGTCTCTTTCGAGCAATAATTGCTATGAAGGAGATTAGGGCATAACTCAAAGTTGGTGCCCGACAGGATTTTTTTTCGGCCATCAACTCGCGGCACGCCACGTGGTTTATTCGGCTGTAATGGATTGATTATGCTGAATTATTCTTCCGTTAACCAAAATGTTCCAGACATAAAACTCTCCCCGTTTCATGTATTGAATCATAATCCTGTTTATAGGTCTACGCCCTAGGCAATCAGATATAATCCTGCTGCCGCAAGCATAAACAACGTCAGTGCCACACCAAACCCGCGCCGCCAAAAGGGCGCGTGTTTCAGTTCCAGATATTCGTTTAAAATAACCCGCGCTTTGATCCATGCGGCTGCCATTACCAGCAGCGCTCCGTATGTGACATAAGTGTTGTTGGATATCAGCTTTGCCATAGCTGTGCTGGCAAGGCTAAGGCTGATAAGAAGGCTCCAGGCGCGATTTATACTGTGGTGATCCATGTGCTATCTGAGTAAATAAATGATTGGAAACAAAAGCACCCAGACCAGATCAACCATGTGCCAAAAGGCAACCCCGACCTGCACGGTTCTCGGGTGGGCGCGCCAGCCGATCAGGCCCAGAATTAGGATACCGGCCAAAACATGGGCAGCGTGGAACCCGGTAAGTAGATAATAAAAGGTAAAAAACGGATGGGTGTCGGTGGTGATCCCAAGGGCAATTTTTTCGGCGTATTCCCCCCCTTTAATGATCAAAAATACCACGCCCAACAGGGCCGCCCCCGCCAGATATAGGCGGGTTCGGCCAATCTTGCCTTGATTTGCAGCAATGCTGGCGCGGGCGGCCAAATATCCGCTGGTGATCAGGATCACCGTATTGATCCCTGCGGCGGTGCGGTTCAGCATATCCTGCGCAGCCGCAAAGCCGCCAACGTCGCTGATGCGCACGGCCAGAAACGCCAGCAGCCCGGTGCCAAAAATCAGCAGTTCACTGACAATCAGAACCCACATCATCAGATCCCCGGGCAATTCATCCAGCACTGAATATGGATCAGGATTGTTCATGCGCCCACCAGATGCCGGTAAATATCGGGCAGGGCGGTGATGAGGTGATCGGGGTTTGCAATCACCGCATAGCCGCCTTGACCAAACATCCGTGGAAACCAGCTTTTGCCTTTGGGGTCGATGGTGATGCCAAACACCGCATGGCCGGCGCGGCGCGCCTCTTGCACGGCTTTGCGAGTGTCTTCTATGCCATGGCGGCCCTCATAATGATCCAGATCATTGGGTTTGCCATCGGTAATCACCAGCAACAAGCGCCGTTTGCGGGCTTGCGCGGCCAGATCAACCGACACATGGCGAATGGCGGCCCCGACACGGGTGTAAAATCCGGGGCGTAGGCTGGCGATACGGTCTTCGACCAACGGCCCCATTTTTTCATCAAAATCTTTGCAGCGGGTCAGGTAAACCCGATCGCGTTTGAGTGAGGAAAAGGCATTGATGGCAAAATCATCGCCGCAGGCATCAAGCCCTTGGGCCAGCGCCGTCAGGGCTTCGCGTTCGATATCAATTACCGCGCGCCCCGTCACCGCACTTTCAGTCGAGCGTGACACATCCAGCAAAATCGACACCGCCAAATCGCGCGCCTGCGGGCGGGATTGACGCCAGATACGGGTGGTGCTTTCGCCGCGTGCCATCAGATCGACCTGCGCACGCACGGCGGCTTCCATGTCCAGATCATCGCCGTCTTGCTGCCCCGAAACCATCACCCGCCCCGGGCGCAGAGCCTCGAACTGGCGGCGCACGGCACGGATGCGGCGTGCGGCGCGGGGATCGTCAAACACCGATGGGTTGTCATCGCGGATTTCGGCCATGCTGTCAAAAACCACGCAATGATTGGGCAAATAGGTGCCGGTGCGCACATCCCATTCCGGATAGGTGAATTTCCCCGCCAGCTTTTCACGATCCACATCTTCGGGGGCCAAATCAAGATGCAGTTTTAGCCGCGTTGCTGGGGCTTTGGAAATCTGCCCAAGGCCAATTTCGTCCTGATCATCGGCGGCTTTTTTGGCGCTGTCGTCATCGTCATCATCCACGCGCCGGTTCAGGTTCAAAAACTCGGCCCAACTGAGGATGGATTCAAAATTATAGAGGATAAAACTGTCTTTGCGCTCTACCTGATCGGCATTGCGCCGCCGCGCGCGGTGCACGCCTTCTTTGCCTTCTTCGGGCGGGCCATCGGTGTCGACGGTTTCCACCTTGGTGTGGGCGCTGAAGGTTAGCTCGTTCAGATCGGGCCAGACGGGCACAGGGCGCAAGGGGCGATAGCTGCGCGGCGCTGTCACGCCGTCGAAATTTTCGGTTTCAATGGTGGTCAGGAAATCAGTCGCCAAAGGCGATAGGGGGGCGTCGCTACCTAAAAAATGCTGGATTACGTCTTCTATCGCGGCTTCGGTTTTGGGCAGGTTTTGTTTGGGACGCATGGCCAGACACCCGCTGGCCAGATTATCAAACAGACGGTGCAGACCGGGGGCCGTGGCCAGCGCCTTTTGGGTCATGGCGCGGGCATTGGCCAAGGCGCGCAAATCGCGGCACAAAGGGTCAGTTTCATCCACATACCCGTCAGAATGGGCCACGGCGGCGGTTAGCCACAGATAAAGCGCGGCGTTGGCGTCTTTGGTCGGGAACACCTCCATCCGCGCAGGCAGGCGCAGGATTTCCCCGTCATATGAGGCACGCGCCACATATTCTTTTTCGGTGCCCAGCTTGCGCCAGAAGGACAGGCGGTGGTGGCTGGCCTGTGTGGCGGCGGCGCGGATTTCAACCGAGGCATCGCCGCCAAGCCCCCGAAAAAATGTTGCCAACCGTCCGACCACATCGTCCAAATCAACGCCGGCTTCGGGGAAGGTTTCCGGTGCGTCAAAACGGCTGGCAATAGAATGCCAGATTTTGCCAATAGTTTCCTCTGGCTCCCATGGTTCCAGCTCCAGTTTTTCGGGCTGGGCGTTCATCCAAACACAGCCATAACCAGATCAAGCAGGCCGCGCTTGACGTCTTCGTCATCTGTCAGGGGTTCGATCATTGCCGCCAGCACCGCACGTTCCACGCTCATGCCTTGGGCAATCAGGGTGGCGGTATAAACGATCAGACGGGTTGAAACGCCTTCTTCCAGATCCTGCCCTTTAAGGGCGCGCAATTTGCCCGCCAGCCGCACCAAAGGTTTGACCCGTTCAAGATCAAGGCCACTTTCTTTGGCAACGATGTCGGCCTCTTGCTCGGGATTGGGGAAATCGAACTGGATCGACACAAACCGTTGGCGGGTCGAGGGTTTTAGCGATTTCAGGATATTCTGATAGCCCGGGTTATAAGACGCCACCAGCATAAAGCCGTCGGCAGCCTCAAGTTCTTCTCCGGTGCGGTCAATCGGCAAGATGCGCCGGTCATCGGTCAACGGGTGCAGCACCACGGTGACGTCTTTGCGCGCCTCTACAATTTCATCCAGATAACAAATCGCCCCTTCGCGCACGGCACGGGTCAGGGGGCCATCGACCCAAATTGTTTCGCCACCCTTTAACAGATAGCGCCCGATCAAATCAGCCGCAGAAAGATCATCGTGACAGGCCACCGTATACAGGGGCCGGCCAAGTTTTGCCGCCATATGGGCGACAAAACGGGTTTTACCGCAGCCCGTCGGGCCTTTTAACAATAACGGCAGATTATTGGCGCTGGCGGCGGTAAAGACATCGCATTCATCGCCTTGCGCAAGGTAGAAAGGGGCCGAAGCCCCTTTCGATATGTTTGTTCCATCCATTGTCATTATTCCGCAGCAACGCCGGATTGGCTGATGATCTCTTTGCGTGGCACAAGCAACGCATAGATGAATATCAGAACGCCAAGCACAACAACGGAGCCGGCCCCGAAACGCATCCAGTAGAAAATAGTCAGCTGGTCTTGCACTTCCATAAACCCATCACCGTTTACACGTTGCAGGTGGGTTTGAACCGTGCCTGCAAATGTCAGCGCAAAGGTCATGAACACCATGCCACCGGACATCAGCCAGAAAGACACCATATTCAAAACCTGATTATATGGATCACGGCCTTTCAGGATTGGCATTGCATAGGACATAATCGCGATGTTCAGCGATACATAGGCCCCAAAGAATGCCAAGTGTGCGTGGGCGGCTGTGATCTGCGTGCCGTGGGTATAGTAATTGACCGGATGCAAGGTGTGCATAAAGCCCCAAACGCCGGCCCCAAAAAATGCCAAGGTTGCGCAGCCCAATGACCACAACAACGCGGCTTTGTTTGGATGATCGCGCCGGCCTTTCCAGACCATCACAAATGCGAATGACATCATCGCAAAGAAGGGCACAACCTCGAAGGCCGAGAAGATCGAGCCGATCCATTTCCAATATCCGGGGGTGCCGATCCAGAAATAGTGGTGGCCGGTGCCTAGGATGCCGGAAAACAGCGCGGTTGCAACGATCACATACAACCATTTTTCAACGATTTCACGGTCAACACCGGTAAGCTTCAGCATCAGATAGGCCAGAATAGAGGCCATGATCAATTCCCATGTGCCTTCGACCCACAGGTGAATCACAAACCACCAGTATTGTTTGTCGATTGCCAGATTTTCAGGATTGTAGAATGCAAACAGGAACAGCACCACCAAACCCCAAAGCCCAAGCAACAGGATGTTGGTAATGGCTGTTTTTTTACCTTTTAGCACCGTCATGGTGATGTTGATCAAAAACAGAACCGCAGCCACGGCAATGCCCAGTTTTACCCAAAGCGGTTGTTCCAGAAACTCGCGCCCCTGTGTGCCCAAAAGCCAGTTGCCTTCGAACAGGTTGAACGAATAGGTGACAACAACGCCCGTGGTGCCCAAAACCAGAATGGCAAGCTGGGCATAAGCCATGGTGGGTGAGAATAGCTCGGTTTCGCTTTCTTCGGGCACAAGGAAATAGGCGGCGCCAAAAAAGCCGAGAAGAAGCCAGACAACAAGGCTGTTAGTGTGCAACATGCGCACCACATTAAAGGGCGCTGCCTCGGATAAAGTGTTGGGCATGACGTAAATCCAGCCCGCCAGCAAACCGTCGGAAACCTGAACAGCGAACAGTGCCATAGCCACGAGAAAGTAGGCGTAGGCGACTTTTTGTGATTGATATTTCATTTTCTATCCCTCCTTAACCGGCATCATTCGGGGGCCAGTTTTGGGTGTCGATTTTACTTGTCCAGATCAGGAAATCGGACAGATTGCGAATTTCTTCATCTGTCAGGTTAAACTGTGGCATCTGGCGGCGACCTTCGATTCCTGTTGGCATGGCTTCCATCCAGGCTTGCAGGGTTTCAAAGGCGTCTTGTGGATCGTCCTGCACCCCCCAACGCACCATGACGTTGCCAAGTTCAGGTGCAAAATAGGCCCCTTCCCCCAGAATGGTATGGCAGTTGATGCAGACTTTACGTTCCCAGATACGTTTGCCCGCCGCCACGCTTGGGGTCAGGTTTTCAGGGTGGGACGAGGTGGACGATATGTATAGATGCGTGTTGATCGCAAGACCGATGAATATCAGAACGAAGAAAATTGATCCCCCATAAAATATATTCCGGGCCATGCTTTTGGTCATGACTTCGCGCATAGCGCACTCCTTTTCAGAGTCGTTTCGGATGCCTATCTTTAGGAGGTGGAGATGGTTGATGGTCTTGACAAATGTTAAGTGCAATCACGATTATTTTACTATGGTGACCCCAGGAAATCTTTGAAAGGGCGTGCTGCGCATGGACGAAACGGAACAAACCCCGCCTAAAGGCTGGACCGTGTGGAAATTGGCGATTCTTAGCTATATTTTTGTTTCGGCGGCGGCGGCGTTGAATATCTTTATGCTTGGACTTGTGAGCGGATATCTGGGCCTGCCGGTGTTGTCGCCGGTTGGTGCGATTTTGGTGGCTTTACTGGCGGGGCTGCCCTTAAGCTGGAAAACTGGGCAGTGGATTCGGCAGCTAATGGATGAAGCTGATGATGGCTATTCATGAAAATGGTTGGGCGTATCCGAAACTCTGGTCTTGTTATGGCTTCACGAAGACGTTGAAAAGGAAAACACCCGACTTCGCAAAGAAGTCCGCCTGCTTTGTGAGGAAACCAACGCTGTGACCAACAGAACTGCTTGCGCCTCGTTGCTGGCATTTCCAAGGCCACCAACCCCGTAATCGATCCACAATTGTCCGTCCAACACCGTGATTTCTCCGGTGCCATCCGCGGGCGCACCAACGCCATATAATGCGGGCTTGGACGTGGCCCGCTTGATATCAACAACACCGTCTGTGTTTTTCAGGTGGTTCATGCGTTTAAAGTGGCCGTATGATTGCAATGTAAAAGGCGCGGCTTCTTGCGCGACGACGGGCGCTGCCAAGCATGCCAAAAGTGACGCAGGTAAGAGATAAGATTTCATTTGGGAGCATACTTTCGGGTTTGCACAAAGGTTTTTCTAAAGGCGATGTGGAGCGTGGATCGGATTTTATATATTGATCGAATCCACCCCGACAGACATGATTGTGATCATGTCGATAGATGTTTTATTTATCACTGGTTTTACGGGGAAAATAAATTGGCTTTTCCCCGTAATTATTATTGCAGAATTATCAGAGGATTTTCTGACCTGTTTTGGCCCAGTCTCTCATGAAGCCCTCAAGCCCTTTATCGGTAAGCACGTGATCTGCCATTTTCTTGATCACAGAAGGCGGTGCGGTGGCCACATCTGCACCAATCAGTGCCGCTTGGGTCATGTGATTGGCCGACCGGATTGAGGCGGCAAGGATTTGCGTCTCAAAGCCGTAATTGTCGTAAATTCCGCGAATATCGGCAATCAAATCCATGCCGTCGATGTTGATATCATCCAGACGGCCAATGAAGGGCGAAATAAAGGTTGCACCGGCTTTGGCCGCCAATAGTGCCTGATTGGCCGAGAAACAAAGGGTAACGTTTACCATGGTGCCTTCTTCTGACAGCGCTTTACAGGTTTTTAAACCCGCCCATGTTAAAGGCACCTTAACGGCGATGTTATCGGCGATTTTGGCCAGCTTGCGGCCCTCGGCCAGCATGGTTTTGGCATCCATCGCCACCACTTCGGCGGAAACAGGGCCAGAAACAATCGAACAAATCTCTTTCGTGACTTCCAGAATGTCGCGACCTGATTTAAGAATAAGCGACGGGTTGGTGGTAACACCATCGCACATGCCAAGATCATTCAGTTCTTTGATGTCTTCGACTTCGGCGGTATCAATGAGAAATTTCATAAGGGTATTCCTAATTATATGTTCCGACATTTCGTCATTGTTACTGCAATCATTCAGCGGCTGAAAGCCCAAAACTGGGTGATCACGTATGTCTGATGTGTTGTTTTTCCACGAAGGCACGTTGGTCACGGTCTTAACCGCACAACCGATTGATCGCACTCTGGATTATAAGGCTCCCGAAGGCGGCTGTTTTGCTGGTGCGTTTGTCGAGGTGCCTTTGGGGCCGCGCAAAGTGATCGGTGTGGTTTGGGGCGCAGGCATTGGCGGATTTGACCTTAGCAAGGCGCGTGCGATCCTCCGTGTGCTGGATGTGGCCCCGATGCGGGGCGAAATGCAGCAATTTTTGCACCGTATGGCGGATTACACCCTAACCCCGATGTCGGCGATGCTTCGCCTTGCCACCCGCGCGCCCGGGCTTGGCGATGCGCCCAGTATGCGCAAGGTGTATCGGATGGGCAGCGGTGAATTTGATCGCAAAACCGACGCGCGCAAACGGGTGCTGGCGGTGCTGGGCGAATATGGCGGGGCGGCCTTTACTTTAGGTGAATTGGCTGAATTGGCGGGGGTGACGTCTAGTGTGGTGAAAGGGCTGGTAAAACTGGGCGCGGTTGTTGAAGAAAACAGCCCCCGTGATTTGCCCTTTGCCCATTTGCAGGCTGATTTTAGCGGTGTTGAGCTGACCAAAGAACAATCTATGGCCGCAACGGCCCTGCGCGACGCGGTAAGCGGCGAAGGCTATGGCACTACCTTGTTAAAAGGCGTCACGGGATCAGGTAAAACCGAAGTCTATCTAGAGGCGGTGGCGGAATGTTTGCGCAAGGGGCAACAGGCTTTGGTGTTATTGCCGGAAATCGCCTTGACGGCGGAATTTTTAACGCGGGTCGAGGCGCGGTTCGGGGCCAAACCCGGGGAATGGCATTCCGGCGTTACCATGACGGAACGGCGGCGTTTATGGAAAATGTGCGGCGAGGGGGGGGTGCAGCTGGTGGTTGGCGCACGCTCGGCGTTGTTTTTACCTTACCGTGATTTGGGGCTGATTGTGGTCGATGAAGAACACGACACCTCCTATAAACAGGAAGACGGGGTTTTATATAATGCCCGCGATATGTCGGTGCTGCGCGCCTCGCTGTGTTCGGCGCAAGTGGTGCTGGCCTCGGCCACGCCCAGTTTGGAAACGTGGGCCAATGCCGAGGCGGGCAAATATAAACGGGTTGAGCTGACATCGCGGTTCGGCGCGGCGGTGTTGCCTGATATGCAGGCGATTGATATGCGCGTACAGAAGACACTAAAAGGGCGGTGGGTGTCGCCGGCATTGCAATACGCGGTGCAGCAACGGCTCGAAACTAAAGAACAATCTCTGCTGTTCATCAATCGTCGCGGATACGCCCCGACAACCATTTGCCGCGCTTGCGGGCATCAGGTGGGCTGTGATCATTGCGACGCGCGCATGGTTGAGCACCGGTTTCAAAAGCGCCTGATGTGCCACCAATGCGGCGAAACCAAACCCATCCCCGAAGCCTGCCCAAAATGCGAAGTTGAAGGTAAAATGGCTCCGGTTGGCCCGGGTGTTGAGCGGCTGGCGGAGGAGGTGACGACGTTATTTCCTGACGCCAAAATCGCCATTCTGTCGTCGGATTTGTTTGGCTCCGCCCGTGCGCTGAAGCAACGGATCGATGAAATCGCGGCGGGGGGCTGTGATATTATCATTGGCACGCAAATGGTGGCCAAGGGACATAATTTCCCGCATCTCACGTTGGTGGGAGTGATTGATGCGGATCTGGGCTTGCAAGGATCAGATCTGCGGGCAGCGGAGCGCACATTTCAGTTGATGCGCCAAGTGGCCGGACGGGCAGGGCGGGTTGAGAAAAAGGGGCTGGCGTTGATGCAAACCTATCAGCCTGAACATCCGGTGATCCGCGCTATTTTATCGGGCGATGAGGAAGAATTCTGGGCCGCAGAAGCGCGTGAACGCGAGGCGGCCGGTGTGCCACCCTATGGGCGCATGGCGGGGGTGATATTATCTTGTCCGGATGTTGCCACGGTGTTTGATTTGGCAAACGACATGGCGCGCCGTGACGGGCCGTTGCGCGATATTGATGCGCAATTATTTGGCCCTGTGGCGGCCCCGATTGCACGGGTGCGCGGGCGGCATCGGGTGCGTATGCTGATCAAGGCGGATAAGGCTGTGCCATTGCAAAAGGCAATCACCACATGGATGGCGCAGTTTAAAGTGCCAAATTCGGTGCGTTTGGCGATTGATATTGATCCCCAAAGCTTTTTGTGATCCCAATCCGGCTAATAAATCTGTGAGGCTTGTGTATGTTTCGTAAAATCTGGCAAAAAACCATGATCGCTATGGCGCTTTCGGATCGGGTTAAGGCCTTTGCACAAAATTCGCGTGCGACAAGCTTCCTTTCGGGGAAATATGTGTCGGGCGATAGCCCCGAGGCGGGGATCAAGCGCGCGCAAGACTTGTTGGAAGATACCGGTATTCGCAGCTCACTATTCTATATGGGCGAATATGTGGATGACTGGAATTTGGTCGCACTGAATATTGAAAACAAGCTTGAGATTGCAGATCAATTGGGGCGCAGTGGTTTGGATGTGCATGTGTCGATTGATCCAACCCAAATCGGGCATCATCTTGATCCAACAATTGTGGCAGGCCATGCCGAAAACATTGCCAAAGCTGTGCAATTGGCGGCAGGAGACAGCGGTGAAATAAACTGCTTGATGCTGGATATGGAAGACGCAAGCCTGAACGATCCTACCATCGCGTTGCACAATCATTTGCAGAATATGGGGCTGCCTGTGGCATTAACCTTGCAAGCCTATTTAAAACGCACGCATGGGGATATATTGGAACAAATCGAACGCGGCAGTCGGGTGCGGCTGGTAAAAGGGGCGTTTGCAGCGGGGGCGGACATTGCCTATACGAAACGCTCTGATGTGAAACAGAATTCACGCAAGATCATTGCCGATATGTTTTCAGCAGAGGCACGCAAAAACCGATTCTATCCGATCATTGCCACCCATGATACAGCACTTCAGGATTTTACCATTGAAACCGCGCGCGCCAACGGCTGGAACGCTGGTGAATATGAATTTGAAATGCTGCTAGGGGTGCGCGAAGATGTGGCGATTGCCCTTGCCGCCACAGGCGAACGAGTGCGGGTTTATGTGCCGTTCGGGCGCGATTGGTGGCCACATGCGGCGCGCAGGATCGGTGAAAATCCGGCAAATGCCTTGTTGTTGGCGCGCTCGCTTATTTCCTAGATTTACGCGAATGCTTTGGGGTGGTGCTGATCCACAACATAATCTGTGGCCATCGCCCCGACCCACATAAAGAACACAGCCACCCATGCGGTGCCGGCAAAAATCGAAGTGCCGGTCAGGCCATTGCCCGTGGCACAGCCCCCCGCCAACATACCGCCAAACCCCATTAAAACTGCGCCAAACATCGAGCGGCGCATATTCGATTCGTCTTCAAAGCCCTGAAACCGGAATTGTTTTGTGATGACAGAAATGGAAAATGACCCCAAAAAAGTGCCCACAACCAAGCCCACATTAAAGGTAAGAATGGCATTGCTATTCAGCACAAACATCAAGGTATCAGCAGAAGGCCCTGTAAATGTTACAGAGTTCACCGTGACCGGATCAAAGGCCACAAGGCTAAGATTATAGGTTAGGATATAGCCCAAGGCGACGGCAAATCCGACGCCGGAAGCAAAGAGCAGGCGATGCGGGCTCATGCCATTGCGCCACGCCTCATAAATGGCAAATGCGGCCAGCACCACGCCAAGTGCCAAACCACTCCATTCAGGAATCCGCATTTCAGCGAGTAAATCAAGGTTTCCACCGCCTTTGGTAATCCACAGCCCCGCCAGATAGGTGCGGATCGGCGCGCCCCAGCTGTGCAAAGAAATTTGCGCGGTAACCGCAAAAATCAGCCCGGAAACAACCGAACGCAAATTGCCTGTGGCGGCCAAAACCAAAAGGCGGCTTGAACAGCCGCGGGATAAAATCATGCCGATGCCGAAAATTGTTCCGCCGATAATTGCCCCCGACCATGAGCCGGGAACCGCCATGATGCGGGCCTCATTGGAATCCATAAACCCCAGCAGGTTTGCGCCCTGCACCCACACCAGCGCAGTGGAAAATGTCAGCAGCCACACCGAAACGCTTGGCCCCATTTTTCGCCGCGCGAATTCAACCGTGGCGGCACGCAGGCAAAACCGTGATTGCTGGGCAGCGACACCGAAAACGATGCCAACAAGCGCGCCGAAAAGTGCGGCTGTCGGGCTTTCTCCAAGCCATTCAACAAGGGGTAGAATATCCATTTTGTCCTCCGGTAGGGCGGGCGTTTGGGGTTAATATTCACAAATACGTATATATATCCTTGATATAAATCAGGTTAACCGCTGGCAACCCCAATGCAACAACGATATGGGTGAGGCATGGAGACGCAACACACCACCGTTACACTGGAGCAGGCGCAGAACTTGCCGTTTTGGCGCCGCCCTATATTTTTGCTGTTTTTGATGGCAAGCGCGATGCCTATTTCGTTTTTAACGTGGTTGGCGTTGTTGAATAATTTTGTGATCAACGAAGCCGGTTTTACCGGTGTTGAAATCGGCTGGCTGCATTCAGTGCGCGAGATCCCCGGTTTTCTGGCCATCGGCGTGATCGTTCTGGTGATGTTTATCCGCGAACAGGTGTTGGCCCTTGTGGCGCTGATTTTGCTGGGGGTGGCCACGGCCATCACCGCGCGCTATCCGTCATTTGGCGGGATTTTAACCATCACCATGCTAAGCTCGATCGGTTTTCATTATTATGAAACCCTCAATCAATCCCTGCAATTACAATGGCTTAGCAAAGAACGCGCGCCAAAAGTGCTGGGGCTGCTTTCGGCCACGGGATCGGCGGCAACATTGGTGGCCTATGTGTTGATTGTGCTGACATGGAAGCGCTTTGATCTGTCTTATAACGTTGTTTATTTGCTGGCGGGTGGCATCACCACCGTGGTGGCAATCTTTGCCTTGGTCGCCTATCCGCAATTCGAGGCCCCGCATGTGCAGCACAAACATATGGTGCTGCGCAAACGCTATTGGCTTTATTATCTATTGCAGTTTTTCGCCGGCGCGCGGCGGCAGATTTTTGTGGTTTTTGCTGGCTTTATGATGGTGGAAAATTTTGGTTTTAAAGTGCATGAGGTGACCGCGCTTTACCTGATTAACCTGATCTCCAATATGGTGATTGCGCCCTATTTTGGTAAAGCTGTGCATTATTTTGGCGAAAGGCGCACCCTTATTTTTGAATATATCGGGCTGGTTGTGGTGTTTTCGATGTATGGCGGTATCTATTATTTCGGCTGGGGCGTGGTGCTGGCATCGGGCCTCTATGTGGTTGATCACATGCTATTTGCACTGGCGATTGCGTTAAAAACCTATTTCCAGAAAATCGCCGACCCCAAAGATATTGCCCCCACGGCGGCAGTGGCGTTTACCATCAATCACATTGCGGCGGTGTTTTTGCCGGTGGTCTTGGGATACCTGTGGGTAACGTCGCCCAGCCTGGTTTTTGTGTTTGCAACGGTGCTGGTGCTGTCATCATTGGGCCTTGCGCTGCTTATTCCGCGTTACCCCGAAATGGGTAACGAGACGATTTTTTCCAAATCGGAAGGCGAGCATGTGCGCGCCAAATTTCGCCTAAAGTGAATTCTGATTACAGCGCGCGCCAGCCGATATCACGGCGGTAAAACCCGTCGGGCCAGTTGATTTCATCAACCATTTTATAGGCATTGTCTTTGGCCTGTTCCAAGGTTTCGCCGCGCGCAGTTACTGCCAAAACCCGCCCGCCCGTGGCGATTAACGCACCATCACGGCGTGCCGTTCCGGCGTGAAACACCATGGTGCTGCTTGTTTCAGGGATGGTTTCTACCGCTTTGATAACGCTTCCTTTTTCGTAAACGCCTGGATATCCATTGGCGGCCATAACGATGGTGAGCGCATGATCATCCGCCCAGTTGATGCGTGCATCCTTAAGCCGCCCTTCGGCAGCAGCGTGGATCGCGTCAAAGGCTTGCGCTCCTAAACGCATCATCAAAACCTGACATTCCGGATCACCAAAACGCACGTTATATTCGATCAGGTGCGGCTGGCCGTTTTTGATCATCAGCCCGACAAACAGGATGCCCTGAAACGGCATGCCGCGGGCGTTCATTTCGGCCATGGTGGGGCGCACTATTTGGTTCAGGGTTTTGTCGATTACCGCGTCTGTCATCACGGGGGCGGGGGAGTAGGCACCCATGCCGCCAGTATTCGGGCCTTTGTCGCCGTCATAGGCGCGTTTGTGATCTTGGGCGGTGCCCATGGGTAGCACGGTTTCGCCATCAACCAGCACAAAGAACGAGGCCTCTTCGCCGTCCAGAAATTCTTCGATCACCACTTCGGCCCCGGCTGTGCCAAATTCGCCGCTAAACATATTGTCAACAGCCACAAGTGCCGTGTCCAAATCCATGGCCACGATCACACCTTTGCCAGCGGCCAATCCGTCGGCCTTAACCACAATCGGCACGCCTTGTTTGCGAATGTATTCCTTGGCCGCGGCGGCATCGGTGAAATGGCCATAAGCTGCTGTTGGTGCATTACAGGCGGCGCAGATTTCCTTGGTGAAGGATTTCGATCCTTCCAGTTGTGCCGCTGCCTGTGACGGGCCAAAACACAGGATACCTGCAGCGCGAAGGGCGTCGGAAACACCCACGGTAAGCGGCGCTTCGGGGCCGATGATGATAAAATTAATCGCATTTTCAGTGGCAAATTCTACCACCGCCACCGCGTCCATAATATCCAGATCGGCACATTCCGCCACATCGGCAATGCCCGCATTGCCAGGGGCTACAATCAGGCGATCACATTTCGGGTTTTGTTTAATTGCCCACGCCAGTGCATGTTCGCGCCCGCCGCCGCCTAGAATCAGAATATTCATCGCAAACCCCTGCTTGGCTTATTGTTACGGGCCTTCTAAAGTGGTGGGATAGTTATGACAAGCGAGCGATGATGTCTGATCTGATTGATGACCCGATAAAAGGCGAAAATGCCCCTGAATTTACCGTAACGGAAATTTCCGGTGCGGTGAAACGCACGATTGAGGGTGAGTTTGCCCGCGTTCGGGTGCGCGGCGAAATCGGGCGGGTTTCAAAACCGCGTTCGGGGCATATTTATCTGGATCTGAAAGATGATCGATCGGTTCTATCGGGGGTGATCTGGAAAGGCGTTGCTGCGCGTTTGGCGACCTTGCCCGAAGAGGGACTTGAGGTGGTGGCGACGGGGAAATTAACCACTTTTGGCGGGCAATCAAAATACCAGATGGTGATCGAAGACATCGCGCCTGCGGGCATGGGCGCGTTGATGGCGATGTTGGAAAAACGCAAAAAACTGTTAGAAGGCGAGGGGCTATTTGCCGCAGATTTGAAAAAGCCGATCCCGTATCTGCCGGAAATCATCGGGGTTGTAACCTCGCCTTCGGGTGCGGTGATCCGCGATATTTTGCACCGGTTGCGGGATCGATTTCCGCGCAAGGTGTTGATCTGGCCTGTAGCGGTGCAAGGTAAGGCCTGCGCGTCCGAGGTGGCGCGTGCGATTGAGGGGTTTAACGCCATGTCTGTTGGGGGGGCGTTGCCACGGCCCGATCTGTTGATCGTGGCGCGAGGCGGTGGCTCGATTGAGGATTTATGGGGCTTTAACGAAGAAATTGTGGCTCGGGCGGTGGCGGCCAGTGATATTCCGCTGATCTCGGCGGTGGGGCACGAAACCGACACCACCTTGATCGATTATGTGTCGGATCAACGCGCGCCAACGCCCACGGCAGCGGCGGAATTGGCGGTGCCGGTGCGCATAGAATTGCTGGCTTGGGTTGAGGGGCAAGAAGCGCGATTAACCCGCGCGGCGATTCAAATGATCGACCTGCGTAAGCAGCGTTTGCGGGATATGTCGCGGGCTTTGCCACAAGCGGAAAGCCTGCTTGAAACGGCACGCCAACGGTTGGATCGGGCCGGCGAACGCTTGCCTGCGGCCCTGACCATGGCGGCGCAAAAGAAACGGCTGCGTCTAAGTGAGGTCAGTGGTAGCTTGCGGCCAAGTGCCTTGAAACGGGTCACAAGTGACGCGCGGTGCAAATTCGAGGAGCGCGCAGGGCGTTTAAATGGCGATCTGTTGGCGCGTGATTTTGCGCGTAAAAACGGCGATGTTGCGCAGGTTTCTGGCCGGTTTACACGAGTGGCACAAACGCAGATCAAAGGCTGGACAACGCGCCTGAACGGGCTTGAACGGATGCGCCAAACGCTGGGGTATACCGAAACCCTGAAGCGTGGATATGCGGTGGTGCGTGGCGATGGTGATGTGGTGACAGGCAAGGCAGCGGCGAAAAAGGCTGGCGTGCTTGAGATCGAATTCAGCGATGGGCGGATCACGGTTGGGGGTGGGGGAAGCCCACGCAAAACCACTGCGAAAAAGCCGGATACGGATCAGGGGAGCCTGTTTTAGGGCGATGTTCTAAAGGTAGGCTCATCAAGAAAACTTCGCCCAAAACTGTATGCCGTGGCAATTGAAAAAATGTTGGTTAACAAAAGGTTATGCGGAATTGGCCCATACGAATTTCATATGAAATTTTCACAGTTTAGTACGAAATTGGGAAAGGTTAACGCAACGCGTGTTGAAAATAGCAGGATTTCACACGCCCACTTCGGGGCCAAGGCACATTAGGGGTACGGTGGTTTCACGGGCAACGGAAAGCATGGTTTGGGTTGGATCATTTTGATAAAAAGCCTGAATTCCGCTGTCGGTTTGATAAAACGCCCAGCATTTTGGATCAGGATCGTCATCATAAACAAAGCAAATCATTTCACCGCTTGGATACCATTCGCCGGTTTTGCATTTTCCGTTTTCAACCGACCAGCGCACTCGGCGATTTTCCATATAGTGTTCCCCACCAAAGGCGCGGCCTTCAAATTCAAAATACATTGTTTTTCCGGTAAAATATTGTTCAAACTCGGAGGCAGACATCGGGGTTTCAGCATGCGCGCCGGATGCGAAAATAATCAGGGCCAAAGAGGAAAAAATGCGATATATCATCGGGTGATCCTGTCAGATTTAGCAGGGTTTGGCTAGAGCTTTTGAAATTGCGGGGAATACCATGACAACGGGATTATTTTTTGCGCTTGGCGTGATGATTGCGGTTTTTTATTTGCCTTACACAGGTGCGGCCATTCGTTGGCGGCGCAGTATTCGCAAAACCCTGCCTGTGACCCTGTTTGCGCTGGCGGCTTTTATGGGCGGTGGGCCGATCTGGTTGGTGATGGCACTGGGATTCAGTGCGGTGGGTGATTTTGCCCTATCACGCGAAGGCGATCGGGCATTTTTGATTGGAATGTTGGCTTTTGCTGCGGCGCATCTGGCCTATACCTATCAAATAGTTTTGCTGGGCGCCGATGTGGCGGTTCTGCCTTTGCAAATCATTGCGGCGTTTTTCACCTTGGTTGTTTCAACAGAATTTTGGTTGACCCCCTATACGCGCGAATTGAAATGGCCTGTGCGGGGATATGTGGTGATCATTGCGACAATGGGGGCGATGGCGATGGCATTGCCAATGGGCTATGCTTGGGCAAAAGCAGGCGCGGTTTTGTTTATTGTTTCGGATTTCATCTTGTCGTTTGAGGTGTTTGTTATGGGGCAGGGGCACCGTTTGCAAAAACTGGCAGGAAAAGCCGTGTGGGTTACTTACATCTTCGCGCAAGCTGCTTTGTTTTTTGGGTTTGCGGTGCTTTAGCAAACTTTTTAGTGAACGATGGTTTCTTCTACGACGAACATATTTGACCACGCGCGATCCAGTAGATCGGGTGTCATTTGATAGGGAATGCCTTCGAAATCACAAATGGCCATCATCTGGTCAATCAAAAATCCGGGTTGGTAATTGGCATAAATATTGTCAATTTCCGGGTATTTCACCTTAAGCATATGAATAAGCGTGGCCTCATCCAGCGGTACTTTCTTGGCCCGTGCCACAAGGGCAAAGATTTTCAGGAAATCCGCTTGTGATGGCCCATCAATTTTGATTTTGAAAAAGATCCGGCGCAGCGCGGCTTTGTCAAAGATTTTATTGGGATGGAAATTGGTAGAAAAGATCACCAGCGTGTCAAACGGCACGGTAAATTTTTCGCCCGATTGTAGTGCCAGAATGTCTTTGCTTTCTTCCAGAGGCACAATCCAGCGGTTGATCAGGGCCTGAGGGGGCTCTTCCTGACGGCCAAGATCATCGACGATAAAAACACCGCCGGTGGATTTTAGCTGCAGTGGTGCCTGATAAGTGCGTGCGGTTGGATTATAAACCAGATCAAGCATTGATAGCGTAAGCTCGCCACCGGTGATCACGGTTGGGCGTTGGCATAAAACATATCGGGAATCAAACGTATTTCCAGCGCGACGCAGGCTGTGCTGATCCTCTTTGGGCATTTCAATCGGGGTGTGCACAATCGGGTCATACACCGAAATCACCTGACCGGCGTATTCAATCGCGTGGGGGATGTAGATATTGCCGCCAATCGCATCGCGAATACCGTTTGAGATCGAGGATTTACCGTTGCCCGGCGGGCCATACATCAGGATCGAGCGGCCAGAGCCAACCGCAGGTCCAAGATGATCTAGCAAGCTGTCGGGCAAAATTAGATGACCCATGGCATTGGTGAGCTGGCCGCGGCTGATTTGAATGTTGCGGATAGATTGGCGTTCAACCTGTTCTTTGTAAACATCCAGCGGCACGGGCATAGGGCCGTAATATTCGGATTGGGCCAAGGCTTCGGCCGCGCGGGCGCGGCCTAAATCGGTAAGCTGATATCCCATTTCGTTGCCGGCCCCTGTGGTGCGGTTTCCCGAGGCTTCAACAAGGCGCTGTTCGCGGGCTGTATCGATCAATTCTTGCGCCACTTGCACAGGCACACGGATTTCGCGGGCGATATCGCTAACAAGTTCTAGGTTTTTACGAAAGACCGTTTTGATCAGAATATTGTTCATCATGACCAAAGGTAACTGCATCTGCGCCACACCACGTGGGGGCGGGGGGGCGATAACGTTTGAATTTCGCATATTCATCAAAGGGCCTTTTTATGTTGATCTCGGCGGTTTGAAGGCTCAGCGTAAGGGGGGGCAACTTCAAATCATCATATATTAGAATGTATTTAAAGCGCCCTAAATTCCGTAATGAATTCCCAGCGCCAAATAGAGGATAAGTGCGCTGCCCAATGCAAGGCCCATTGGGAAATCTTTGTTTTCCCACGATTCCCAATCCGGCGTCAGGCGACGGAATGCCGGAATATTCTGAAAGATGCGGTGCACGATATAGGCGGCGATCATCACGGTTGCGAACAGATAAACCATCCGCATTGCATCCCCGTAGGCGACAAACGGGGCCATTGCGGCGGCGAATTTGGAATCGCCCGCCCCAACCAAACCTAGTGAGGTGAGAATAAAGCCGATCACCAAAACCACACCAAGCTGCAAAAACCGCCATGGCATTTCTGCCAGTGGCAGCGCGATCAGCCCGACCACGACAAACACCACAAACAGGGCCAGAACGGCCTTGTTGGGGATTTTCATATATTTCATATCATTCCATGCAGCCCAAATCGCGATCGGGGCTGCAAAGGGTAAAAACCACAGGGCGGAAGACGCTGTTATTGTAAGGGTCATCCGTTATTCGCCTTATTTTCTAGCGCATTAAGGGATCTTGCGGCGGCTTCAAAATATTGCGGATGGGTATCGATGGCCTCTTGTAACAGCCCCTTACCGATGGAAACATCCCCTTGCTTGATCGCGGTTAAAGCCAGCGAATACAAAAGCTGCGCGCGTTCTGTCTGCGTCATTTTGATGATGGGCAGGGTGTAATTGCGTTGTGCGCCTCGGGCCAAAATCATGTTGTTTTTGGCGGTAAATAAATGTGCGTCATAGCCCAAAGCCTCGCCAAACAGACGTTCAGCCGATTTGAAATCGCCACGGGTTAATTTGGAATAGCCCCAATTGTTCAAAACGGACGCGGGTTTGGTGGTGAGGCCGACTGCTGTTTCATAAAAGCTGTCGGCTTTTTTCCAGTTTTTGTTGCTGTCGGCGACCATGGCTTCAAGGCGATAGCGTTTATAGGTCTCGACGGTGGGCGGCACCTTGTTTAGCTCCGCTTCGGCTCTTTTCCATTGACCGTTGCGGATCAAAGCGTCGCTCAGATTGATTTGATCGTCCATTGTGTGATCTTGATGCGCCACCACTTGCTGCCATGTTGCCACGGCTTCGGTGCGCTTTTTAGCGCGGGTCAATGACATCGCCAGCCCGCGTTTCAGATCAAGGCGCTCTGGATTGGCGAGGCTGGATTTGCGAAAATAGGTGACGGCCTCGTTTGGATCCCCAACCGTTAGCATCACTTCGGACAGATTGGTTTCGTCGATAACATTCAGGTCTTTGACCGCGCGAGCTACGCTGGAACGACCTGTTTGTTCACATCCAGCCAACCCAACTGCGCCAACGCACAGAATTACAAGAATAGAGTGGCGCATTTTGCGTCCTTTTAACTGCTCTGTTTCCCGTTATGGTGTTGAAAGCAGTTGATAGGTGCTGCTTCCACGTCTCACCAAAGAGAAATCACTATTATTTTCTTCAGTATAGCTATTATTTTCGGTTTTTGCGATAGCTAAGCGCAAATTGTCACGAATGGAGTCACTTTCGCCACTATCAAGGGCATAGGCCTTGTGAAAAACCAGCTTTGCTTCGGCAAATTTGCCTTTTTCCATCAACACAACGCCCAGATTGTTCCATGCTGCGGCAAAAATCTCATCTTTTTTAATCGCTTGGCGCAATAATTTTTCAGCCTGACCCAATCGCCCCAGTTTGATATTGGCCGATCCAAGCGCACTAAGAACATCGGCATTGATGCCAACATGTGCCGCGGCGCGGTAATAGGCTTTAATTGCAAGCTCGTATTCGCCGGCGGCCATTAGGCGATGCCCCACTTCCAATCCGTCAACAGAATGATGCCCGCGTGTGGCAATCGGGGGGGCGAAGGGGCTGTTTTTTGCATGCCCTACACCACCCGAACTGCACCCAGCTAAAGCGAGCGCCGCAATCAGGAAAGGAAAGGCCAGCTGTTTCATTGTATTGAATTCATTTTTGCAAAGTTTTGCATCATATCGTATATTGATGGCCCGATCAGAATGATCAACAACGGCGGTACGGTCAGCATCATTGTCACAAGTGTCATTTTTGTGGGCAGTGTATTTGCCTTTGCTTCGGCGCGGGTAACGCGTTTTTCACGCATTTCTGCGGAAAATACGCGCAGCGCATCTGCAATGGACGTGCCGAAAGTGGCCGATTGAATAAGCACAGTCACAAAGGAGGCCACATCCTGTACACCGGCGCGTTCTGCCATATCGCGCAGCACCGAAACACGATCTTTACCGGCTTTCATTTCGTGGCTAACAACCTCGAATTCATCGGCAAGAGCCGGATAGCCCGCACGGATTTCATCGGAAACACGGTTGATGGTTTGGTCTAGAGATTGGCCGGCCTCAACACAGACAAGCATCATATCAAGCGCATCCGGAAAACCGTTTTCGATTTCTTCTATGCGTGTTTGTTGGCGGCGGTTCACCCAGTATTTTGGGGCCATATAGCCGATGACACCGGGGATAAGCACGGAAAGGATCATGGATTTCGTGGTGGCGTCCGACCCGCTATTGGCGGCCATATAAATAACACCGAACACCAAACCACCCAAACCAAGGGCAAATTGGGCAAAATGGTAGTTGCGAACCGCTGATTTGGAAGGATATCCAGCTTGCAATAGTTTTAACTGCACCGCTGAATATTCTTCTTCGTTTTGGGGTTCAAGAAACTGCGAATATTTATCAAGCTTGGTATCGCCAACGACCTCCCGAAGGGTGATCATCGTGTCTTCTTTATCGTTATGTTTGATCTTGGCCTTTTGCAGGCGTTTGAAAGGGTCTTCTTTTTTGAACATCAAGAAAGGTAAGGTGATGATCACCATCAAAAAACCGAAGAAACCCAGTACCATCAGAGGGCCCAATGGCCCCAAGATATTGATGATTGCAGATTCTATTGTACTGAGGATATTCATTGCTGTGCCTTAGACTTTGATATTTACGAGGGTTTTCATAACAATCATATTTGCAACCAAAAATCCGGCAACAATAAGACATGCGGGGATGAAATATTCAGTTTCTATCACTTTGTCGTAATAATCCGGTTTAATCAGGTTAATGGCGATGATGGCCACAACCGGGAAGCCGGATAGGAACATACCAGACCATTTTGCCTCGGCGGTTATGGCACTTACGCGGCGAAAAAGCTTAAAGCGTGCACGAATCACTTTGGACAAACCGTCAAGAATTTCAGCAAGATTCCCGCCTGATGTTTGTTGTATGGTGACTGCAACCGCCAGAAAACGTAAATCCTGCATATCCATGCGTTCAGCCATGTTTTTAAGAGCCTCGCCCATATCTCGGCCATAAGCGCTTTCATCGGCAATCACCCCCATTTCAGTGCCCAAAGGATCAGGTACTTCTTTGGCAACAATTGCTAGCGCTGACGAAAACGGATGCCCGACGCGCAACGAGCGTACCATCAACTCCACAGCATCTGGCAGTTGTTCTTCCATCATTGACAGGCGTTTTTTGGCCTTGCCATTCACCCAGATATATACAGCACCAATCCCCATCGTGATCGCCAAAACAACACGCACGGAAAAAGATGCGCTGGTTCCCACGGACATTCCAATAAAGGCAAAAACGCCCAAAGCGCCCATCAGCATAAACAGTTGAGAGGGAGAAAAGGCGATATTGGCTTTTTGGGCTTTTTCACCCAGGAAAGAATAAAATGGGATACCGCGTGACTTAAGGTGTTGTTTCATTTCCTTGCGCAAATGATCCAGTACTTCTTCGCGCCCAGCGCCTTTTTTCAGTAGTTCAAGGCGTCGATTGACGCGGTTGTTCAGGCTGATGGATTTGCCAAACACCGTCAGGTAAATACCTTCAACCAATGCAAAAACGGCGATAAATACCACACCATAGATGATGAGTTCCGGATTAAGGGTCATGAGTGGTGGCCTCCTGCGCTTGGCTCAAATATACTAGCGGGGAGCTCGTATCCCCACATTTTGAAACGTTCGTTAAAATGGGTGCGCACGCCTGTACCGGTGAAATGCCCTAGGATTTTGTTTTCAGGTGTTAGGCCCGTGCGTTGAAATTTAAACACCTCTTGCATTGAGATTACGTCGCCTTCCATACCGGTGATTTCGGTGATGGATGTCATGCGGCGTGAGCCGTCTTGCAAGCGGCTAACCTGAACGATCAAATTTACCGCTGCCGCGATTTGGCTACGCACGGCCTTAATCGGCATTTCGATACCTGTCATGGCGATCATATTTTCCAAACGCGAAACCCCGTCACGCGCCGAGTTGGCGTGAATGGTCGTCATTGATCCATCGTGACCGGTATTCATCGCTTGCAGCATGTCGATCACTTCTTCTCCACGGGTTTCCCCAACGATGATCCGGTCGGGGCGCATCCGTAGGGCGTTTTTCAAACAATCACGTTGGGTGACAGCACCTTTGCCTTCCACATTGGCCGGGCGGCTTTCCATGCGGCCCACGTGGGTTTGCTGAAGTTGCAATTCTGCCGTGTCTTCGATGGTGAGGATACGTTCGGAATTATCAATGAACGATGAAAGCGCGTTTAGGGCGGTGGTTTTACCAGAGCCCGTTCCGCCCGATACAATGATATTAAGGCGGGTGGCAACAGCGGCTTGCAAATAGGCAGCCATTTCTTCCGTAAAGGCACCAAAATTCACCAGATCGTCAATCGCCAGTTTTTCTTTTTTGAATTTCCGAATGGATACCAAGGATCCATCCACTGCAATTGGGGAAACCATGGCGTTAAACCGTGATCCATCCAACAAACGCGCATCCACATACGGATTGGATTCATCAACACGCCGCCCAACAGCCGACACAATTTTATCAATGATCCGCAACAGGTGCTTTTCATCTTTAAAGGTGATCGGGCTAAGCTCCAGTTTGCCGTCACGCTCCACAAATATTTGCTGCGGGCCATTTACCAGAATATCATTCACTGTATCATCGCGCAGCAATGGCTCTAGCGGGCCAAGGCCCGTTACTTCGTCAAACAGTTCCTCGTTTAGCTGATTGCGTTCCGTGCGGTTTAAAACCACGCTCATGTCGCTGAGGGCCTCATCGGTGATCGCGGCAATCTCATGGCGCAAGTCGCCTTCGGCGGCGTGATCCAAAACCGCAAGATTTAGGCTGTCAAGCAGCAATTTATGTAGCTCAAGACGAATTTCGCTAAGGCGTTCCTGGCGCTTTTTGTGTTTTTCCTCGGGGGCGAGGAATGTATCCGCTTGCGCAGGTCGGCGCGTTACCTTTGGGTGTGAATCCATAGCATGCGATGTGGCATCGATAACGGGCGCGGTATTTGCCGCAACGGGTGCGGGGGCTGGTGCGGCGGAATTTTTTGGTGTTGTTTTTTTATAGCGCGAAAACATGATCTATCCTATTGTTGAACCGCTTGTTTGGAAGACTTTAGTTCCAAAACAGAGCTGGCGAGATTGAGAATCTCTTTGCGAAGCAGGTTTTTTGGTGCTGCAATTGCCAAAGGCACACCATTATCTCCGGCTTGAAGAATTGGTTTTCCACCATCTGGAAGCTGCAGCTCAATTGCGATTTCCAGGCTTTCTGCCATACGTTTCACGCGGTTTTTCCCGTTCATATCGGTGAATTTAGGTGCACGGTTTAAGGCAAACCGCAGTTTTTCTGCTGGAAGTTCCTCGGAAGCCATCAGACGCATAAACCGCATTGCGTTTTGTGCGGAACGCATATCAAGATCAATCATTGCAAAGTAAAGATTGCAGGCATTCAGAACGGTTTCTGTCCAGTTCACCAATGTGGACGGCATATCGATAATGACAAAATCAAAGTTGGATTTTGCCGTGTCCAGAATACGGGTGATGTCACTGACATCCAACATATCAAGCGGCAGCATTTCGAAAGGTGCGGTTAGAACATGGAGCTTTTCTTCATATTTAACCATGGCTTGCATAAAGCTGGCACTGTCCATCGTGTCAACATCCGATAGAAGGGCAAATACATTGTCACGACGAGGTAAATCCAGATATGTCGATACGGAACCGAATTGCAAATCCAGATCAATCAAACAAACACGCGGGCCTTCTTCTTGTTTGCTACCGGAATTTGCAAGTTCCCATGCCAAGTTTACTGCAAAAGTGGTTGCGCCGGTTCCACCAGCAAGCCCATGAATCGGAAGAATAATTCCTGCATATGAGCCTTGGGGTTGTTGCGGTTGAACGGTTTCTATTGTTTCGGGTTGCACCTGAATAGCGGTACGCGAAGGGGCATAAGCAAGGGCGCGAATGCGTTCAACGGCGGCTTTTAATTCACCATTCGGAAGGGGATAGGGAATAAAATCAGCAGCGCCAAGGCGCAAAAGCTGGTGTAGAACGCTAGGGCTAACATCCTTGGCCACCAAAATGACTTTGATGTCTTTTTCTTTAGCTGTAGAAACCAGAGCGGCGATGGTGGCCAACTCGTTTTCGCTGGCGTGATCAATCGCGATTGCAACAAATTCCAACAGATCGGAATCAGGCTGATTGAAATAAACCTGTGCATCGGCAAAGGTAAGATCACCCCAGCCGTTGCCCATTACAGTTTCCATATCTTCGATCAGCATATCAAAATTGCTGACATCACGCGAAATGGTGCAGGCCACAATCGGTGTGGGTTCTGGTTCTAACATCGCATTGCTGCTCATTGCCATTGTCCTTATCAATCGAAATTGGGCTTGTTTTTTTTATTACCCAGAATCGACGCGCATTTGCGCTTACTGCTCGTATTACTGAAGTTTTTGCATCCAATTCTGGCATCATTAGGGCCAAATGGTGTAATTGTTCAGAAATTGGAAATAATAAGCGGAAAACTAGTTTCCATTTTCCTGGAATTTTACTTAAACGCGAATTAAATAGATCAGCTACCACTTTTGGTTGGGGCGTAAGCGCGCATAACCACAGCGGCATATTTTCCATTCAAGATCATTGGGTGTGATTGAACAAAACCCGACACTTCGGTAACTGCGCGTCGATTGCGCAATTCAGGTTTTTGAGTAACCACCAAGGGCTGTGTTTCGCCAAGCGAGGACAGAGCCTCAAGCCGCGAACGCGAGATACCTTGTGATGCGAAAAAACTTACAATTGCGCGTGCACGCCGTAATCCCAAACGGTGATTCGCGGCCTTGCCCCCCACCAGATCGGTATGTCCGTAGACGCGAAAACGGACTTCGGGAAATTGTTTGATCCAATTGGCCTGTTGGCGCAATATGGAGACAGCTGTGGCGTCTAAATGCGCACTACCAAAGGCAAAGTTAACTGTTGTTGGCACTTCTGTAGCAAATCGTTGAGAAAGATCAGACACATAGGATTTTTGACCATTGTGAATTTGAATATTGTTCATGGTCGGGACACCAAAGTATCCCTCGTCGATCTGACTGCCCGCTTCGCGATTTAGCCCACAAGAGGCTGCAGTCATCACGCCTGCGAGTAATATGCCTTTTCCCCAAATCTGCATTTTCCTACTCCATCACATACCCGTAAGAGCCGCCAAAATCCTGCCGTGCAACTTCGCCAGCTGCACCACCGGGTCGATTCGCGCCAACGACTTTGCCAAATCCGAACAGTTCTTTTTCGGTCGGGATTTGAATGCGATCTGTCGGCAGCATCAAGGCCTCACCGCGGGTTGGTGTGACCAGATGCGGGGTTATAATTATAACCAGTTCGGATTGCGCACGCTGATATTCAGTGCTGCGAAACAAAGCCCCCAGAATGGGGATGTCACCAAGCCATGGCACACTGTTGTTTAGATCCCGAAAATCATCCTGAAGCAAACCGGCAATGGCAAAGCTTTCGCCGTCGCGCAATTCGACTGTGGTGGATGTTTCGCGCTTTTTAAAGGCGTTTACGGTGCCTCCGCTCAAAACAACGCTATTTGCTGAATCCAGAGAACTGACTGAGGCCTTTAGTTTGATGCGAATGATATCACTATCAACCACCGTTGGTGTGAATTGCAATTCTACCCCGAATGGTTTGTAATCAATAGAAATGCCCCCGTTGTCTCCGGGCACAGGTACAGGATATTCGCCTCCGGCTAAAAATCGTGCGGATTGGCCGGAGAGGGCCGTTAAATTGGGTTCGGCCAACGTGCGCACTACGCCTTTGGTTTCAAGGGCTTCCAGCAAAACACCCAATTGGGTGCCGCCGATACTGAAGGTGGCGCCAAATTGGCCCATAGTTGCGGTGCTTGGCGTCAACGCTGCGGTTGTCGGTGCGATTAATGCACCAGATCCTAACCCCGTCGCTGTTGAGGCTCCGTTTAGGGTAAATCCACCAGACAGCTGTTTGCTGACACTGCGCTTCATTTCGGCAAAGCGCACCTTCAACATAACCTGTTGGGTTCCGCCCACGTTCATTAAATTAGAAATTCGATCGGGCGCATAACGCGACGCCAGATCAAGCGCGCGATCCAGTGCCGATATGCTGGAAACAGTGCCCGATAGGACAATTCCGTCATTGGCAGTGCGCACTTCGATCCGCTCATTCGGAAGGATTTGACGAAGGCGTTCTTTGAATTCGGCAATATCCGGGGTAACACGAACATCGACATTGGTGATTAAACGCCCGTCACTGCTCAACAATGTCAGGGTGGTGCGACCGGGAAGTTTGCCCAAAACATAGATGGAACGATCCGACAGTGTCGAGATATCGGCAATATTCGGATTGGCAATTGACAATTCTGCAAAAGGCACATCGCTTTCAACCACGACAGCCCTGTTCATTGGAACATTTAACGCCGTTGATGGCATTCCACGCATAACACGCAATGTTTCAGCCATGGCAAATTGTGGCGTAACCACGCCAGTAATAGAAAACGCCAACATAGCGGCGCCAAGATATTTTTTTATAGACATTGTGATCCTGCCTCTCTGAACCACGCTCGGAATTGGGTCTGAACGCCCGTTTGATAGTAATATGCGCTAGAATGGGATTTTATACAAGAATCAAATGGTTATCGGATTTTTCTTATGTGGAAACGAGGCAACACAGCACCAGTTCTGGCGGTTAAGCGGATTTGTTCTACTAGATCAGGTAGGGTTTTTTTCAAAAATGAGCATTGTTTTTCTTTAGGTTGTGCAAATTTCACCATGTCGCAGGCAAAATTGGCCCCAATGTTTCCAAACAGGGGTATTTTAGTAAATTGGGAAACCGAAGTGGGGGAAGTGGTGCTGCCGAGAAGATTCGAACTTCCGACCTCTCCCTTACCAAGGGAGTGCTCTACCCCTGAGCTACGGCAGCACGTGCGCGTGATCTATAAAAGAACTGCGGCTAATCACAAGCGAAATATTTGCGATTCGCAGGAAAACATTCGCATTTGATCCTAACGAATAGGTTTTTGGAAAGTTTAATGGGCTTTGGCCCTGAATATCCTTGACGGAAGAGTGCCACATCAGAACACAGTTCTATTTGTTATTTGAATTGATTAGGGTTATTTCAACCGCACAATAAAGCAAGCGCAATGATAAATACATTTCAAGTGAACACCTCCGGCCCCGGTCTTTATGAATTTACCCGACAAGTGGCCCATTGGGTGACCGGTGATGGGCTGCTGACGCTTTTGGTGCAACACACTTCTGCCAGCTTGTTAATACAAGAAAATGCAGACCCCGAAGTCCAAATCGATATGCAAAATTTCTTCCACCGTTTGGTGCCGCCAACCAGTGATCCGCGCATGTCCTATCTTACCCACACATATGAGGGGTTGGATGATATGCCTGCCCACATAAAAGCAGCGATGCTGCCTGTGAGCCTGTCTATTCCCGTGCAAAACGGGCGGATGATGCTGGGAACATGGCAAGGGGTTTATCTATTTGAACACCGCGATACGCCGCACAGGCGTTTGGTTGTGGCACATTTGATTGGCTAGGTTTGTCTATACCGCACTTACTCCAAAAACCGAAAGTTTTGATTAGAGGAGGCCTCTGCATAACTCAGAGATTCCCAACACGATCTGATTCTGGTATGCATAGTTATGCAAAAACCATTCGTCAGCCAACCCGCCCTGTTTGTCACTAGCGCCGATCTTGAGCATCCCAGCCTGCAAGGGTTGG
>CAMZKY010000222.1 GCA_947311455.1 uncultured Marinosulfonomonas sp.
GCCTGTCAACGCGCCTGCCTGACCAATGATCAATGTCAGGCCTTTACCTTTAACACGCGTTCAAACGCCTGTTTTCCTAAAAGCAACATCAGCAATACCCAACCTTACGAAGGGGCTGTTTCGGCTCGGGTAATCCGCACAAGCCCGCGTATTTTGGCCCAAGCAAAAATACGCGCAAGTGAATTGTCATTTATACATGCTTCCTATTTCACAAAAGCCCGTGAGGCAGCACAACAATTGGCAACGCACTCATATTCTGGAGAATTAGGTGCAAACCAACTTTGGCTACGAGGCGCGGGCAAGCAACAGGATGGCCAATACAGCAGCGCGCACAAAGATTTCCTCAGGGCGCTAACTGATTTGGATGCCGCTGATCTATGGTCTGCCTATGCCCAAACCGCAGTTCAGATATACAACAACACCAGTTCTTACAAACGCCGCCAAAGCTTTAAAGCTCGCGCTATAAACGGTTCAATCAATGCATATCTACGCAGCCGCTCAAAAGGAGAAAAAATCACTGCCCTTCTTGTCTTGGCCGATGCATTGGAATTACACGGGCAAGGAAAAAAGATGCTGCGTGCCGTGCGCCTTGCCGAAAGCATCGCACCCACACCGCGTGTAATGGCCAAACTGGAGTATGCAATTAACAAATACGGATTTCGCGTTATTGCACACGATGTAGAAAGCAACATCGCCGAGCCCCGCATCTGTGCGCAGTTTTCTGAAGATCTGAACAGTAGCGAAGTTGACTACGAGCCCTACGTGCAGCTTTTGCATACAGGTTTGTCCGTTGAGGCGGCGGGGAACAAACTGTGCATCGCGGGTGTTGAACATGGCACGCGCTATGAAATCACTCTGCGGGCTGGCTTGCCCGCCCTGTCGGGTGAAACGTTGATTAAGCCCGTGAACCTGCGCATTTATGTGAGTGATCGTGATCCCGCCGTCAGTTTTCCGGGACGCTCTTATGTATTGCCCAAAACCGCCGATGCGGGGATTCCTGTGGATGTGGTGAATGTGTCTGAACTTGATCTGATCCTGCGCCGTGTCAGCGATCGCAACCTGTTACGTGCCATTCAAGACAGCTATTTCGGGCGTTCTCTTTCCGAGTGGGAGCAATCAATCTTTTCCAACAAAATCGCCGAAGAAATCTGGCGTGGCACAGGGCAGGTGGAATCGGTGCTGAACCAAAACACCATCACCCGCCTGCCGATGGGTGACATTATCAATGATCTGCCCGCAGGTATCTACGCGTTGCAAGCTGGCGTTCCCGGAGCCGATGCCTATAACAACCCGCCAGCCATGCAGTGGTTTGTTCTGTCCGATCTTGGGCTAGCCTCGATGTCCGGCACCGATGGTATCCATGTATTTGTACGTGGCCTCGGCGATGCGCAGCCGCGCGCGGGGATCAGTGTTTCTCTATTGTCCAAAGCAAACGCAGTTTTGGCTGAATCAAAGACCGATTCTAACGGCTACGCTCGTTTCCCCTATGCCCTGACCCGCGGCTTGAACGGCGCGGCCCCGGCGTTGCTGGTGGCCAAACAAGGGGAAGATGATATCGCATTTCTATCCCTCACAGACCCCGAATTCGATCTGTCGGATCGCGGAGTCGAAGGGCGCGAAGCCGCCAAGGATATCGACGTTTTTTTAACCACCGAACGTGGCGCATATCGTGCCGGTGAAACTGTGCATGTAACCGCCTTAACCCGCGACGGCACCGCACAGGCCATCATCGGCCTACCGTTAACGGCGGTTCTAACCCGCCCCGATGGCGTTGAATACAGCCGTCAAACCGTTACCGCCGATACCGCCGTTGCAGGTGGTCATATCTTCACCATGCCCACCGGGCCCATGGTGCCCCGCGGCACATGGCGGCTTGAAACCTTTACTGATGTAGACGCCCCCGCCCTTGCCAGCGCAACATTTCTGATTGAGGATTTTCTACCCGAACGCATTGATTATGATCTAACCCTGCCCGATCTGCCCTTGCATGTGAAAAACGGCGCGGTTTTGTCGGCTGATGTGCGCTATCTGTTTGGTGCGCCTGCTGGTGATCTGCCGATTGAAGGCGAAGTCAAAGTGCGCGCCACCAGTGGCCTTGACGCCTATCCCGGCTATCAGTTTGGCCGGTATACCGAAAGCTTTACCCCGCAAGTGCGCATCCTGCCCAGCGACATGCGCACCGATGCCCTCGGCATGGTGAAAATCCCCGTAACCTTCCCGCAAATCGAAACCGTTTCCCAACCGCTTGAGGCACAATTCACCCTGCGCATTGCCGAAGGGTCAGGCCGCCCTGTAGAACGCAAACTCGTCAAGCCACTGGCCCCAGGCGGGCAAATGATAGGTCTGAAACCGATGTTTGATAACGTGGTGGCCGAGGGTACAAATGCCGAAATCCAAGTAATCGCAATTGACGAGAATCTGGCCCAAACTGCGATGCAGGTAAAATGGACCATGAACCGCGTTGAAACCCGTTACCAATGGTATCGACAATACGGCAACTGGAATTGGGAGCCAATCCACACACGCACCCGTGTCGCAGTCGGCAATGCCACATTGAGCGGCGCGCCGCTGGTTGTGTCTGCCCCCGTTGATTGGGGGCATTATGAAATTTTGGTGGAGCGTGTGGGCGGTGAATACCTTGCCAGCTCTGTTGATTTTTACGCGGGGTGGTATGCGCCTGCCGATGTCACCACCACCCCCGACACGCTCGAGGTATCGTTGGACAAACCAGCCTATTCCACCGGCGAAACCGCAACCTTGCGTCTAGTGCCGCGTTATGCGGGCAAGGCATTGATTACGGTGATGTCAAACCACCTGATTGATATGAAAACCGTGGATGTAGTGCGTGGCGAAAACCTGATTCCGCTTGATGTAACCGATAAATGGAACGCGGGCGCCTATGTCACCGCCACGGTGATCCGTCCGATGAACGAGGCCGCAGGCCGCAATCCCGCCCGCGCGGTTGGCCTGTCCTATGCACCAGTTGATCCGGCTGATAAAAAACTAACCGCTACCTTTGTTGGGGCCGATGAATCTGCTCCACGTGGGCCAATGGATGTGGCGCTGCGTGTGAACGGGGTTAAGGCGGGTGAAACCGCCTATGTCACCATTGCCGCGGTGGATGTGGGTATCCTGAATCTAACCCGTTTCCAAAGCCCCGATGCGCCCGCCTATTACTTTGGGCAGCGCAAACTGGGTATCGGAATGCGCGATGTCTATGGCCGTTTGATTGATGGCATGAATGGCGCGATGGGAAGCATCCGCTCTGGTGGCGATTCCGCCTCTGAGGACGGTTTGCAATCACCGCCCCCCACCGAAGAACTGGTCGCCTATTTTTCCGGCCCCATTCCGGTTGGTGACGATGGCATGGCGCGCGCAACGTTTGACATGCCTGAATTCAACGGCACTGTGCGCCTGATGGCGGTGGTGTGGTCACCAACCGCAGTTGGCACCGCCGAGAAAGACATACTGGTGCGCGATCCGGTTGTGGTGACAGCCAGCCTACCGCGTTTCCTTGCGCCGGGCGACAGCAGTCGTATGCTACTTGAAATCGCCCACGCTACTGGCCCGTCCGGCGAAATGACACTGGATGTTTGGGGGCAAGGCGTTGCAGTCAACACCGCCAACCTGCCGCGTAAATTCATGCTGGGTGATCTGCAAAAAACCACATTCGCAGTGCCCGTTACCGCCACAGACACGGGTGATCAAACCATCAATATAACCCTAACCACACCCGATGGCCGCGAACTGACCAAATCCTTAACTGTGCCGGTGCGTGCCAATGATCCCGAGGTTTCGCACACCTATCGGTTCTCGCTTGCGGCTGGCGATACGTTTAATTTCGATAACAACGTGTTTAGCGAATACAAAGCTGGCACTGGATCTGCCGTGCTATCCCTTGGCCCGCTAGCACGCTTTGATGCACCCGGATTGCTCGCGACCCTCGATCGCTACCCATATGGCTGCACCGAGCAAACCACATCCCGTGCCATGCCACTGCTGTATCTAAACGATGTCGCCAAAGCCATGGGCCTTGGCAATCGCAGCACCCTGTCAAAACGGGTTGATCAGGCAATTGAACGGGTTCTAAGCAATCAATCCAGCATTGGTGCATTTGGCCTTTGGAGCCCAAACAGTGGCGATTTATGGCTGGATGCCTATGTCACCGATTTCCTTTCCCGTGCCAAATCCAAAGGGTTTAAAGTGCCAAGCAACGCCATGCGCCGCGCGATTGAAAACCTGCGCAATCAGGTTAATTATGCCGGTGATTTTGGTGACGAAGGCGGCGCGGATATTGCCTATGCGCTGTATGTGCTGGCACGCGAAGGTGTGGCCGCAACCGGAGATCTGCGCTATTATGCGGATGAAAAAATCGACGATTTCAACAGCCCTATGGCGCTGGCCCAGCTGGGCGCGGCTTTGGCCAGCTATGGCGATCAACGGCGCGCCGATCTTCTGTTCCTGCGGGCCAGTCGCAAAATACAACGGCGTATGCGCACTTCCGAGGCCACAATCTACCGTTCCGATTACGGCACCAATCTGCGTGATGGCGCGGCAGTTTTGGCACTTGCGCTTGAGGCAGGATCAACCGCTGTAAATAGCACCGATCTCGCGGAATGGGTTGCTTCAAGCTATGCAAATGACACCTACCATTCCACACAGGAATCCATGTGGTCATTGTTGGCAATCAAAGGCCTGCTGGATGATCCGGACATGCAGGGTTTCACCGCCAACGACAAACCGATTGACGGCCCGCTTGTGAAATTGCTTGAGGATAACGATTTGGGCGGCGCAACAGCCATTCGCAACGGCACACGGCGCGATGAACTGGTCACCATGACCACATTTGGCGTGCCGGAATTTGATCAACCGGCCACCGGATACGGATATTCCATCACCCGTGAATATTTCACCCCTGATGGTGATCCCGTTAATGCCAGCGGCCACCCCGTTGGCACCCGTCTGGTGGTTCTGTTAACCGTTAAACCGGTCGACAAAGTCCAAGGCCGCCTAATGGTGAATGATCCACTACCTGCCGGATTTGAGATCGATAACCCCAGCCTTGTCGCCAGCGGTGATGTGCGTGCGCTGGATTGGTTGAAACCTGCCTCCAATGTTACCAACACCGAATTCCGGTCTGACAGGTTTTTAGCCGCGGTGGATTGGGAAAGCCAGAATCCGTTCCAACTGGCTTATATCGTGCGGGCCATTTCGCCGGGCACTTACCATCATCCCGCCGCCAGCGTTGAAGATATGTATCGCCCACGGTTCCGCGCCACTTCAGATTCGGGGCAGATTGTGATCACCGAATGATCCGAAAACTGGCGCGCCATGGCATTTTGATCCTTGCGCTGGTGCTGTTGGTAACAGCACTGGCACGGGATCAATTCGATACGTGGGTGGATACCACTGAATTACCACCCTTAACCACCCCGCCCTCAACCGAGGTGCTGGATCGAAACGGCTATTTACTACGCGCCTATACGGTAGCCAACGGGCGTTGGCGATTGCGCACGACATTAAAAAGCACCGACCCCGATTACATCAAGATGCTGATCGCGTATGAGGATAAACGTTTTTACATCCATTCCGGCGTAGACCTGCGCGCCATGACCCGCGCCATGTGGCAGGCAGCGACCAATGGCAAAGTGATCTCGGGCGGATCAACCCTAACCATGCAGGTGGCGCGGTTGCTTGAGGCCAGCGGCACAGGGAAATGGAGCGGCAAGCTCCGGCAAATCCGGCTGGCGCTGGCGTTAGAACGGCACCTGACCAAAGACGAAATCCTGACACTCTATTTAAACTGGGCACCGTTTGGCGGAAACCTAGAAGGCGTGCGTTCCGCGACCCGCGCCTATTTCGGCAAAGACCCACGCCGCTTAACACCTGCACAGGCTGCGCTATTGGTGGCTCTGCCCCAAGCCCCCGAAACACGTCGCCCTGATCGCAATCTTGAAAATGCCTACACCGCGCGCGACCGTGTATTGGCGCGAATGGTGCGAGACAGGATAATTAGTAACGAGGCCGCTGAAGGAGCAAAATCAGAACCTATTCCTGCCAAAAAACAACAATTCCCGCTGCTTGCCCCGCATCTTGCCGACATGGCCCGAATGCAGGAACTGACGCAAGATATTCATCACCTCACCATCGACGCCATTTTGCAACAACAGATCGAACAACTGGCCACCACCGCGCTAACCGGCAAAGGCGAGCGGCTATCAGTGGCGATACTGGTGGCGGATCACAAAACCGGAGATATTCTGGCCTCGGCTGGATCATCTAATTACCGCGATGACGCGCGGCTTGGCTATGTGGATATGACCCGCGCGCTACGTTCGCCCGGATCAACCCTGAAACCGCTGATTTACGGCATGGCGTTTGATCAGGGGTTGGCCCATCCTGAAACCCTGATTGACGATACACCAACAATGTTCGGCAGCTATTTCCCGCAAAATTTCGACGGAAAATTTCGCGGTCCACTTCGTATTCGCCGCGCCTTGCAGCTTTCGCTGAATATCCCTGCGGTGAAATTGACAGACGCGCTTGGCCCCGCAAAATTGATGGCCAATCTGCGCCGCGCGGGGGTTAAACCCGTGGTGCCCGGCGGCAAACCCGGCCTTGCGATTGCACTGGGCGGCTTGGGCGTCACGCTCAAGGATTTAGTGCAGCTTTACGCGGGTTTGGCACAGCAGGGCAAACCACGGGCCTTGGTGTTTCGCATCGGCGAAGACGCCACACTAAACACGCGCCCGATGATGTCGCCCGTGGCAGCATGGTATGTTTCGGATGTCTTGTCGGGTCTTACACCACCACCCAACGCGCCGCGCAATGCTCTGGCCTATAAAACCGGAACATCCTACGGCCACCGCGATGCATGGGCGATTGGCTTCGACGGACAACACGTTGTCGGCGTGTGGATGGGCCGTGCCGATGGCACGCCGGCACCAGGGGCGTTCGGTGGTGATCTGGCCGCACCTGTGTTGTTCGAGGCCTTTAGCCGGATCAAACCCGATTACACCCCCCTGCGCCCGCCGCCCCCGTCAGCCCTAACAGTGACCAACGCCGAATTACCGCTGCCCCTGCAACGGTTCAAATCCCGCACCGAGATTTTTGAAAAACCCAAAGGCGCCCCCAAAGTGGCTTTTCCCCCCGATGGCACCGAGGTCGACGCCGAAGGGTTTTTGATGGTCAAGGTGCGCGACGGAATCGCGCCATTCACATGGCTCGCCAATGGCAAACCCATGCTGATCGCTACCCATGATCGCCAGTCGGTTTTGAAAATTTCAGGGCCGGGTTTTTTGACGCTATCAGTAATAGACGCCAGAGGCAGATCAGCACAATCAAGGGTGCGGTTGAATTAGCATTTGAAAAAACAAAGCTGCGTGCGAAGCATTAACCCGCTAAATCACGCAAAACTATGTGCAGGCAATATGCATCAAATACATATGAAATACACGTAACGAATTTCGCGCCAAACCCCTTGTTAATATATCGCAAATGGTCGAATTGGCAAAAACAAGGTTTTCACCTGATGTCTGACACTTTCCTGACTGGTCAGTAGGCCTGCCCACAAAAAAGGGCCGCCCAACGGCAGCCCTAAATCTGTGAACTTGTCGTTCAATTATTCGATGATTTTGGAAACCACACCGGCACCCACAGTGCGGCCGCCTTCGCGGATCGCAAAGCGTAGGCCATCTTCCATAGCGATTGGCGCAATCAGTTCAACTTCGAACTTCAGGTTGTCACC
>CAMZKY010000223.1 GCA_947311455.1 uncultured Marinosulfonomonas sp.
ATCGATGCCCCGCGCAGCTTTGCCGATCTTGAAACCGGCACTTTAAATGTAGAGCGGGGATATTCTGATAAAGTGCGTCAGGAGCTGGCCGATATGGGGCATAACGTGATGGTGCCCGGCCCTGCGATTGGTGGAGCGCAGGCGATCAGAATTGATCATGAAAAAGGTATTTTAATCGGGGCATCTGATCCACGAAAAGATGGCTGCGCGCTTGGGTATTAGTTTAGTTGAAATTGCAGCGGATATTGGCCGTCTTCAAAATCGCCAAATAGATCATCCAGATCCGGATGGCTGATCGGCTCGCCCGTGTAATCGGCGACAAGATTTTGTTCTGAAACATAAGCCACGTAATAGCTTTTGTCATTTTCGGCCAACAAATGATAAAATGGCTGATCTTTATTCGGGCGCGAATCTTCGGGAATTGCATCATACCAATCGTCTGAATTGGCAAACATTGCATCAACGTCGAAAACCACACCCCGAAACGGATGTTTACGGTGACGCACGACTTGACCCAGATGATATTTAGCACGAGATTTTAGCATTGGATTCTTTCCCTTGTGTTACGTTAATAAAGGGTGATGACGGGTGTTGTCTATCCTCAAAGAAGATGAATCAAGGAAACAGTTTGTGGACTTACTGCTAACAATCATCGAAATCGTGTCTCCGGTTTTCTTGCTGGGGCTGATTGGATTCATATGGGTGAAGCTGGGGCTTGAGTATGATGTCGCCTTCGTTACCCGCCTTGCTATGACGGTTTCGGTACCGTGTTTGATTTTTACATCCCTGATGCGCACCGATATTGATCCAACGGCTTTAGCCACATTATCAATTGCATCTCTTGCTACTTATGCTGTTGTAATCATTTATTCTTTTACACTAACCAGCCTTATAGGGCTAGAAAACAGAACCTATCTGCCGGCGCTGGTTTTTGGCAATACAGGCAACCTTGGCTTGCCACTGGCCCTGTTTGCATTTGGTCAGGTTGGCCTTGGCTATGCGGTGGTGGTTTTTGCGGTAATGGCGATCTTATCATTTACTTTCGGGGTTTGGATCGTGTCGGGCGGCGGATCACCCTTAAAAGTAATTCGCGAACCGATCGTCGCCGCGACGATTCTAGGCGCGCTGTTTATGGTGCAAGGCTGGCAAACCCCCAAGGCCATTACCAACACATTAGAATTGGTTGGGCAGATGGCGATTCCCGTCATGTTGATTACTTTGGGCGTGGCTGTTGCCCGCTTAAAACCCGGCAGATTGGGGCAATCTTTTTGGTTATCAATTGCCAAAGCCATCATTTGCACAGGCTCGGCATGGTTCATCGGACGCTGGATGCAACTGGCCCCCGTGCCGCTTGCCGTGTTGATTATGCAGGTTTCAACACCCGTTGCTGTCACGTCGTATATGCTGGCTGAAAAATACGGGGCGGATTCTGATGCTGTTGCGGGGTTGGTTGTTGTTTCAACCGTGCTTTCGGTTGTGACAATTCCGTTAACACTTGCGTTTCTTGTATAATAATCACCAAAATGCGTTTTACCTTTTTGTCAAAATAGTTTATTCAAGACGGATAAAAATAAAAAGCGAGAGGCATATGAGCAGACTTCTTCGCGCGACAGTATTGGTGTTATTTACGGCCTCGTGTGGCAGTGGCGGAAACAATTCCGCGCCGCGCCATCTTGACGATGCCTGCAGTATCCTCAAACAGCGCCCGACCTATCTAAAAGCGATGCGCAAAACATCGCGTCGTTGGGGTATTCCCGTGAATGTCCAGATGGCCGTAATTTACCAAGAAAGTAAATTTATCGGTAATGCCCGCACCCCTTTCCAATATGTGTTGGGCGTGATCCCGATGGGGCGTCAATCTTCGGCTTACGGGTTCTCTCAGGCCTTGGATGCCACATGGAATGAATACCGAAAAAGCACCGGAAAATGGCGTGCCAAACGTGATCGTATCGGCGACGCGACGGATTTCATTGGCTGGTATATGGATGCCTCAACCGAGCGTTTGGGCATATCCAAAGCCGATGCGCGCGCACAATATCTGGCCTATCACGAAGGCCGCACAGGATATTCACGCGGCAGTTATCGTGCCAAACCTTGGCTAATGACGATCGCGTCAGAAATCAGCCAACGGTCTGCCACCTATCAGGAACAACTCGGGGCCTGTGGCAAACTATGAGTTTAAAAACCGCTTTGCTTCTTTGAAACGGGCGGTTTTTTAATCCAGCCCGCGATTATGCGCCTCTAGAACCGGATCAAACAGCTTGGCATGTAGTTTGATGCCTTTTTCAAGCGCGCCTAAAATCACCGTGGTTTCATTTCCGCTCGCGTCAATAATAACCCATTGGCGCAGCTCAACCGGATTATCGGTAAATATCAAACGAATTTGGCCGTAATCAGGATGCTTGGGGTCTTGGGCCACAATGGTTGTTGAATTATCATCAGCCGTGTGCGCCACAACCATTTTTGCAGTTTTCAGATCGACATTCTTTTTCAAAATCAGATAAAGCGGCGTTCTTTTCAGCGGATATTGTTCGGGCGGCTGATTGGATTTCCCGTCAAAAATGGCAATCTGGCTCCCGCCCGCAATCACCACCGATTTTTCAGGCGGATTATACTGAAACCGCGCCCGCCCGGGGCGGCGAATATAAAGCGTGCCGGTTGAAATTGTGCCGTCACTATTGATCTGGGTGAATTCGACTTTTGCGGTTTCCATCGCGTTTAAATAGGATGAAACCTCGTCCAGCGGGATTTTATCTGCGAATAACGGGGCAGCCATACCCAATATCAGGGCACTGGCAATGGCGGCTTTTTTAACAAGGAGTATATATTTCATATCTTATACTTAAGGTCAGGGGCCGCAAATTGCAGCCCCTAATTTCATTCACAATATTGTGCGCAACAACCCGCCTTAGGCTTGTTGCTCGGGCACCAGAATGTCACGTTTTCCCACATGATTGGCAGGGCTGACCAAACCGCTATCTTCCATCTGCTCAACCAGACGCGCAGCTTTATTATAGCCAATCGCCAATTTACGCTGAATATAACTGGTGGAGCATTTGCGATCTTTCAACACAATGCCCACGGCCTGATCGTATAGCGCATCATTGCCATCGGTGTTCCCACCCAAGCCAAGCACCGCATCAATGCTGCTTTCATTTTCGGGATCCGGCCCTTCGACAACCCCGCTAACATAATCCGGCGCACCGAATGATTTCAGATGGTTGACGACTTCTTCAACCTCTTCATCCGATACAAATGGCCCATGCACACGAGTGATCTTTGCGCCCCCCGCCATAAACAGCATATCCCCCATGCCCAGCAATTGCTCGGCACCTTGCTCACCCAAAATGGTGCGACTGTCGATTTTGCTGGTCACTTGAAACGAAATCCGTGTGGGGAAGTTGGCCTTGATCGTGCCGGTGATCACATCCACCGACGGGCGTTGCGTCGCCATAATCAGGTGAATACCCGAGGCCCGCGCCATTTGTGCCAAACGTTGGATGCAGGCCTCGATTTCCTTACCCGCCACCATCATCAGATCGGCCATCTCATCCACAACAACTACGATATAGGGCAGTGCTTTTGGCTCAAATTCGTCCGTTTCAAAGATCGGATCACCCGTTGCATCATCAAATCCGGTTTGCACCGTGCGGCTAAACATTTCGTTTTTGGCCAAGGCTTCTTTCACGCGGCCATTATAGCCGTCGATGTTGCGCACGCCCATCTTGGACATCTTTTTATAACGCTCTTCCATCTCGCCCACGACCCATTTCAGGGCCACAACAGCCTTTTTAGGGTCAGTCACAACAGGGCTAAGCAAATGCGGAATACCGTCATAAACCGACAATTCCAGCATTTCCGGATCAATCATGATCAGGCGGCATTCTTCCGGCGTCAGCTTATAAAGCAGGCTCAGGATCATCGTGTTGTTCGCCACGGATTTACCAGAACCTGTTGTCCCGGCAATCAATAGATGCGGCATTTTTGCAAGGCTGGTGACAACAGGATCGCCGCCAATGTCTTTGCCCAAGGCCAGCGGCAGCTTCATATTGCTGTCGCCAAAATCACGGGCTGATAGAATCTCGCGGAACATCACTTTTTCACGGGTTTCATTGGGCAATTCAATCCCGATCACCGAACGGCCCGGCACGGTAGACACACGCGCCGATAGCGCCGACATGGAGCGCGCGATATCATCCGCCAAGCCAATCACGCGGCTGGCTTTCAAACCGGGCGCAGGTTCCAGCTCATACATTGTCACAACCGGACCAGGACGCACCGAAACGATTTCACCTTTGATGCCGTAATCATCCAACACAGATTCAAGCATCCGCGCATTTTCCTCAAGCGCCTCGTCCGACAGGAATTGGCGCTGGATGTTCAAATGGTTTTCCAGCAGGGCCAATGGCGGCTTTTCATATTGCGCGGCTTTTTCATCAAACTGAAGCGTTGGTTGCGCTTCTGCTTTGGCCTGACGCGATTGGTTTGCAGCTTTGCGCTTTGCGTGCTGCACCACCGCTTTTGGCGGGGTGGCCACAGGAATAGGCTTCGGCGCAGGTATCTCCTCGGCAACCTGCATCTCAGGGGCCGGAGGCACAAAACCCGCCTCGGGCGCCGTGCTTATCATAGGCGGCTCGACAACAAATTCATCCTCAAGCGCGGCCCCCAGAACCAATGGTTTCGTCCCGCGATCACGGCCAACACGCGGCTCGATTTTCGGAGGGGCCACAGCATCTTTACCACCGCGCGCACGAATGATATCGGAAATTTTTGCTTTCAGCCGCTCTTCGCCGTCAAGCCCGTCATAATCTTGCATATTCGGCGCGGCCACAGGCTCAACCAGTTCCGGCTCTAGATCCGCTTGGCGTTTCAGCAAAGACGGCATCCGCGCCAACAGGCCGGATTTTTCACGTGGCTTTTCAGGCACCGCGGGCACGGCCTCGGGAACAGGTGCGATATTTTCAAATTCAGGAATGGCTTGCGGCGCGGTTTCAACCGCAGGTTCGGCCCGCAAAACACGGCCCGAATTTTGCGCAGTCGGCATCGGAATTGCCGATTCAGCTGCCACATAGGCCGCATGTTCAGCAGCAGCAATGCGCTGCTCTTCGCGTTTGGCGGCGCGTTTTTCCTGCATCACTCGATTGGCAAGCGCCGCACTTTGGGCGGTTTTTCCCAGCAGTTTCAGTAAACCGGAATAGGCAACAATCAACCCAAGGAACAAATACCGCACAAAGCGCTTCAATTCAGGGCGCGTCACACCCAGAACAAACAACACCATCGCCACCATGCCCACGCCCACCAGCAAAGACATGAATTTCACCCCGAAAGCAGCAGAAAACGGCACGATCTCCAGCAACATGCCCAAAACCATATCGCCAAACAATCCGCCCAAACCAAAGCTGTGCGTCCATTCAATCGAAGGCACATGGGTTGAGGCATAAACAGACAGGGCCGCCACAGCAATTGGCGCAAAAATCAAACGGCCAAGTGCCAGATCCGTGCCGCGATTGGTGATAAACCGTCCGCCCCACACCACAAGGATCAAGGCCACCGCCCATGATCCCCAACCCACAATCACATATAAAGGCGAGGCAATCGACGCGCCCATACGGCCCAGATAGTTTTGCGCAGGTTCGCTAGAGGCCGAAAGCCAGCTTGGGTCTTCGGGCACATAGGACACCAGCATCAACGCCACCGCCATGCCGATAACCAGCAGGGCTATGCCAATCAATTCACGGGTTCGCCGCTCGATTGCGGCCTGCAAATTGCTGTCCAACAATGGATCACGATGATTTGCCTGATACGACGCCATTTACTCTTCCTCACGCATAGATGCAGTCGCGGATTGCTTGCAATCCTCGCCGCACGTCTTGTTTTGGGGCCACAAGCGCCACACGAATGTAGCCCTGACCCGGATTTTGTCCGTCAACATCCCGACTTAGATACGCCCCCGGAAGAACGCGCACGCCGGTTTCTTTCCACAGCTTCAACGCTGCTTTTTCGCCATCTTCAACAGGCAACCACAGGAAAAACCCCGCCTCGGGGCTGGTATATCCGTTGATGCCGTTGAACACCTCGTCGGCGATTTCAAACTTTTCTTTGTATAGCGCTCGGCTGGCCTTTACATGGGCCTCGTCCGCCCAAACCCGCTCTGCCGCCCGTTGCAAGGGCAAGGGCAAAGGCGCGCCGGAATAATTGCGCAATTGTTTGATCTGCCCGATATTCTTTGGCCCACTGGCCACAAAGCCGGAACGCAAGCCCGCCAGATTAGACCGCTTTGAAAGCGATCCAAAAATCACCACCCGCTCGGGATCAACACCCATTTCACGCGCAACCTCTAACGCCCCAACAGGCGGGGTATCGCGATAAATTTCGCTGTAACATTCATCGGCAAAAATCTTGAAATCGTATTTTTCCGCCAAGGCAATCAGATCACGCCAATAATCACGGCTGGCAACGGCCCCCTGCGGATTGCTGGGCGAACAGATATAGGCAATGGCCACGCGGTTTAAAACATTCTCGGGCAATGCAGAATAATCTGGCAAAAAACCGTTTTCCAACGTCGCCGCCACATAAACCGGTTCGGCCTTGATCGAAAGCGCGGCCACCGCGTAAACCTGATAAAACGGGTTCGGGGTAAGCACCACAGGCACGCCGCCGCCCTTTTCATCGGGGCAAATCGCCATAGCGGCGTTATACAGGCCTTCGCGGGTGCCGTTCAGGGCCATCACCTCGGTATCGGCATCCACATCAGCATTAAACCGGCGCTTGATCCACGCTGCAATTGCGCTGCGTAATTCGGGGGTGCCGTCATTTGGGGGATATTTGCGGAACTCGTCTGCATGTTGGGCAATCACATCTGCAACCCAATCGGGGAAATCATGCTGCGGCTCGCCGATTGTCATGTGCAAGGTATCGCCGCCTGACGCATGTGCATCAAGCAAACCGCGCAAACGCGGGAACGCATACTCTGGCAGGTCGCTAAACCGCTCGCTAAAATCCATATCGGCCTCAATGTATCAGGGTCATATCGCCCCGTTACCTTGAATCTAGACGACCAAAGCGCAATCGTCCAGAAAAACCCTGCGAATATACGTGGTTAAGCGAAAATATTGTTGTATTTAGGACAACGCCGCCTCGGCCGCCGCACCGATGCGTAGCAGTTTTTCCTCGGTCATGGCACCAGATGTAAGCATGATCCCGCAGGATGGCACACCACTTGGTAGGGTCAAGGCACATCCGCCCATCAGATTGCTGATCCGTGTGTTGCGCAAAGCCATCAGGTTTTCGACAATATAATATTCGTGGTCTGTGGCTAGTTTTTCGATATTTGGCGGTAAAATCTGCGATGTGGGCATAATCACCGCGTCATATCCGGCCACCCGCGCCGCGTAATCCTCGCGTAATTTGCGCAAGCGCATCCAGCCTTCGACAAACTCCATGCCCGAAAAAGTGGCCCCGGCACGAAAGCGTTCAAGAATTTCGCCAAACATCTTTTCGGGTGCGGCTTCGATTTCGCGGTGCCATTGCGCATAGGCTTCGGTGGTGAATAAAACGGCAGATAATTTCAACGCCTCGGCCACTTCGGGTGCGTCACCTGTTTCAATGGTTGCGCCCGCTGCTTTCAGCCGCTCAACCGCATCATTAAAGGCCGCCAAGGGCTGATCGCGCACGTCATCCATGGCTTCGGTGGTCAGGATCATAAATCGCGCCCCATCCAGCGTGGCGCCTTCTAGATCCGCAGGTTTTCCACCCTCAAGCGCGGCCAACATCAACGCGGCATCTTCAACCGTGCGGCACAAAGGGCCAACCGTGTCAAAGCTTTCACACAAGGGCACAACCCCCTTTAGCGACAGCCGCGCATGGGTGGTTTTCAGGCCCACCAGATTGTTCCACACCGACGGGATTCGCACCGATCCGCCCGTATCTGACCCAATACCACAAGCCGCCAAATTGAACGCCACAGACGTGGCCGCGCCAGAGGATGACCCCCCTGCAACGGCATCAGGATCATTCACACTGGGGGGCGTTTCGGTAACAGGGTTATAGCCAAGGCCGGAAAACGCCAGTTCCGACATATGGGTTTTGCCCAAACACACCAGCCCCGCCGCCGTGGCATTTTGCAACACCAGCGCATCCTGATCCGGCACGCGGCCTTTTAGCAATTCACAGCCAGCTTCGGTAATAATCCCCGCCGTATCAAACAAATCTTTCCACGAAATCGGCACCCCGTCCAACAGCCCCAAACGCGCGCCCGCTTTGGCC
>CAMZKY010000224.1 GCA_947311455.1 uncultured Marinosulfonomonas sp.
CGGCCAATATCGGTTTGGGTAAAAATGGTTTGCATGGCGTCCATTTGCTCGGCCAGATGATCCATTATCCCCGCAATCGCGCCCACCTCGGAGTTGCTATCGCTATCGCCCGCAGAAAAGCCAAGCCGCGTGATGGTGGAAAGCCATTCTTCAAGCTCACGATAAAACCGGTTTTGTCCGTGGCTGGCAAACAGTTCAAGCAAACCAACAACCAGTGACCCCGACAAGCCCAACAGGCTAGAGGCAAAAGCCGTTCCCATGCCGCCCAACTGGGATTTCAAGCCAGCGATCAAACGGGTGAAAACCTGCATCCCGTCTTCGCCATTTTGAGGGGCCAGCGCGCCGATTGTGTCGATCAGCGCCGGAACAGTGGTGGCAAGGCCATAAAATGTACCCAAAAGGCCCAGAAAAATCAAAAGGTTAACAATATATCGCGTAATATCTCGTGCTTCATCAATGCGCGTGCCGACCGAATCCAGAATGGAGCGTGAAGATGTTGCATTGATGTGCATCCGCGCCCCGCGTGTGCGCAACAATGACGCCAGTGGCGCCAACAAACGCGGCGCACGGCTTAGATCATGATCCTCAATTTGGCCGACAAACCCGTCGATCCATTTCACCGATACAATCAGTTGAAACACCTGCCAAAAACAAGCGATCACCCCGATCGCAAACACAAACAGAATAAATCCATTCAACAGCGGGTTGGTTAAAAAGACCGGGCCAATGCGCGGCAAGGCAACAAAAACGCCAAATCCAACCAAGCCCAGCACCGTAAGCATGGTAAGAATTTGTGTGATCGGTTGCGCAAAATGCGACGGTGCCTTCGGGGGCCGAGCCTGTGGATCTGGTTGGTCCATTTGGACAATTCCTGACCTGATTAAGTTAACTATACTAAGTGCATAGGCACACGATAAGCACATCTGCACAATATGCCAACAGGCAAATCATCACACATGTGATGGCGGCATTGGATTTGATTGATAAACGGGCATATTTCGGCACAATTCGGGCGGTGTGAACCGGCGTTTGGTTTTTTGGTAAAAGAACTACTATTCCGGAATCGTGGAACAATTCATGTAAGGAATATCTGTTATATTCCAGCATGATATGAGGTGATTTAAGAATTGCGTTTTTCTAAAATCCGCGCAGAAAATTTGGCCATTTTAGCAATCTAGGCCATGGTCAGCGCCTTAACCCGCGCCGAAAGCCAGTTCAAATCCTTATCCCCGATCCCCAAGTCCTGCAAATGCTGCGCGGTGCTGTGCAAATACTCTGAATTGGGGCCGAGATCCCCGCTTGACACCGCAATAATTTGCGCCTGTTCTTCCAGTGATAATCCGGCGCAATATTGGCCGTGATCAGGATCAATAATAAATGTAACCGCCCGCACAACGCCACCATCCGCCAAAGAAATCAACTGTTCGGTTTCCAGATAGGCCGAGGAAATCAGCTCTCGTTCACGCAAATAGGCAAGGGTTTGATCGCGTTCCTGCTCGGCCACCCGAAACGCCATTCCCGCACATTCCCCCGTGGCCATCGCATCCAATGCCAGCACCAAGCCCGGATTTTTCACCGTGCCGCGATGATGGATCGAACGCATACAGAACGAACGGTGAAAGCCCTTTAACGTGGCAATCTGCTGCTCAACATATTCAAACCCGGGGTTCCATACCAAAGACCCGTATCCAAATATCCACAACTGATCTGTTTTCATCATGTCTGGCCCTTTTAACGCCCAGCCTGTAAACACCAGAAAACAGGATCAGGAAAGAGGCATTTATGCGGATATTGGCGATTGTTATTGTTGTGGCATCCTCGCTTTGGGGTGGATACTGGTTTGCGGGATCATCCGCATTGGAAAAAGGTCTGAATTCCTGGCTGACAAATGTGCAATCGCAATCTGGCCCGGTAAAATTCACCTATGCCAGCGCCAAAACACAGGGCTTTCCAAACCGGTTTGATACCACCATTCGTGATATATCTGTGCTGGATCAGGTGAAAAACATCGGTTGGGCGGCGGATACGGTGCGCATTTTTGCCCTCAGTTACAAGCCAAATCACATCATCATGGAGTTGCCCCCCGCGCATCAGCTTACCACACCGGCAGGGAAATTCGATATCACAAACGATGAATTGCGCGGCAGTGTGGTGTTCAAAGCCGAAACCACCCTTGGCCTTGATCACAGCGCCTTTGTTATTTCAAACCTGCACGCCAGCACGCCGGCGCTGGATTTTTCGATCCAGGATGCAAACTTTGCGACCCGCCAAACGAAAAACATTCCCCTTGCCCATGATGTGTTTTTCACCGCAAACAATGTTGCTTTTCCCCATGATTTGATCGCGCAATTCGACGCCTCCAACCAAATGAGCGATGTTATCGAAAAGCTGTTGATCGATATGTCAGTCACACTTGATAAACCGATAGACAGGTTTCTACCCCAAGGCACCCCGGCCAAAATTACCCACCTTACAATCCGAAACAGTTTGCTAAAATGGGGTAAGATTTCTATATCTTCCAAAGGCGATTTGCAGATTGATGCCATGGGCACGCCCAGCGGTATCCTTGGCATAACGCTTACAAATTGGCGCATAGCGTTTGGTTTGGCGGTTGATAGCGGCACGGTTGATCCTAATTTCGCCGTAGCGATGGAATCGGTGTTGAAATCCATGGCCGATGCCTCGGGCGATCCCGAAACAATCGACGTAGCGCTTGAATTCAAAAACGGGCAAATGGCGCTTGGCCCGATCCCGCTTGGCCCCGCACCACGGTTTTAACGGCAATAGGGTTTGCTGTAATGCGCCGTGTCAAAATGGAAATGATCTTTGTGGTATTTATTGGCATCCGGCCCCAACACCACACCAAAAGGCCCACAGGCGGCGCGGTGCATCCGGCGTAAAATCTTGCCGTCACGCCGATCATTCCAGCCGCGCAGCACCGAAATAGACGTGCCATTTTTCAGGTTGATCGCACCAATATCGATGGCTTTGCCTTTGCCATGTTCCGAAATTTTTGCCCCCGGTTGATTGTTGCGCGTCCGGCAGGCGTAATGAGCCAGAATTTTCAATGATTTGATCCCGCCACCCCGACGCCCAACGGCCGGTTTTGCGCCTTTCACAATCCACGTTTTCAACGCGCGCGCGGTTTCACAATTCATCAAGCTGGCTTGAGTCAATTTCACACCCGAAATTTCGGTAACCCGCACAGGATTGGCTATTCCACACTGTGCAATCCGCCCCCGTATCCGCGCCACCTTTTGCCCACGTATGGCCCGATCCCCACACACCGATCCTGCACGGCTTGTCGCCACAATGGTATTACTTTGATTGCGCGCACTTGTTGCACGGCGTAAATTGGCGGGGCGTTTCATCGGGCGTGGCGATCGTTTAACCCCTGGCTGATCCGACAAAAGAACCATAAAATCGGGGCGCGCGGGCTGTTCAGATCGGGGAGGACCAAGAGGTGGAATCGGAATCGGTTTTACCTCGTCTGCGGTAAATTCTGTGATGTATTGCGGCCGAGGTTTCGGGCGAATTTTCGCATTGAAATACACCTGCACCCCCGTTTGGCGGGGTTCAAACGCGGCTTCGGTTCCGCCTCGGGGCACGGGGCGCATTGATCGGGTTGGCGCGTTGGCAAAGCCGCTTTGCACGTTTAGAAAAATCCACAAACCAATTACAAAAACGCGCACAGGATGCCCCACCTAGGTTTTGCTCCGCCCGAAATTCGCCGCATCCGTATCTTGGCCAGCTTCGATA
>CAMZKY010000225.1 GCA_947311455.1 uncultured Marinosulfonomonas sp.
ACCGCATGAAAATGAGATTTTTCGCCATTGGTGATGCTGGATAAATCATGCTTCTCCGCCAAAATCGCAAAGCCCAGAAAACTGGTTGCATTCAGGAAAAAGCTGGCCAGTAAAACTGCGCCTGCAACGGCATTTTGCGCAGGATCATAGAAAACAAACCCCAGCGGCAACGCGGCGTAGAATGTGAAATCTGCCAGAATATCGAAATACCCACCCAATATGTCGGGGCGGGTGGCCCGCGCGACGGCACCGTCCAACCCATCCAGCACGCGGGACGTTGCGCCAAAAAACAAAGCGACACCAAACAGCCCCGCACCCACAAACCCCGCGGCAATAAGGCCAAACAGCAATCCCGCAGCAGTTAGGGCATTGGCGCTGACCCCGTGCTGCGCAAGGCTACGGGCAGCGCGATCTAGCGAGCGGTCAATAAAAGGGCGAAGGTGTTGGTCTAACATAGAGACAAGGCTAACGGGAACGGCGCAGGAAATAAACCGCCCCCACGATGAAGTGACCAATTTTCAGGGTTGCATGCCTTGCATCAGCACCACTTTTTTGCAGGGGCGCGCCCCGAGATGAGGAATCTATTATACCGGAATAATGGAATCATTAGCGTCGCAAAAACCGGTGGAAAAATCGATGCATGGTTTCAGAAATAATAGAACCAGGATTCCGGAATAATGGATTCCTCATAGCCAAAAAAACCAGCTCCGGAACCCCCAGCCCATAGTGATTTATTTCCCGGCTTTTAGATCCTGCAAAACTGTCCAGTCGGATAATTTTCCGCTTAAACGCGCACGGTAAATCGGCAAAGATTCGGCCACGCGCATCACATAATTTCGGGTTTCGCGAAACGGGATATGTTCGATCCAGTCGATAACATCCGTGGCCTCGTCTCGAGGATCACCAAAGGCGTTGCTCCACGCGCGCGAACGGCTTGGCCCCGCATTGTATCCGGCGGCAACCAACACCGGAGATTTGCCAAATTCCGATTGTAGCCGCGCCAGATAGGTGCTGCCCAACCGCGCGTTATATGCCCAATCATTCAGCAACAGATCAGCATCGTATTCGATCTCCAATTCCTCGGCCACGGATTTGGCGGTTCTGGGCATCAGCTGCATCAACCCCTGCGCCCCGACAGGGCTTTGCAATGCCGCATTAAATTCGGTTTCACGCCGCGCAATGGCCATGGCCAGCTCTGTTTCAACCGGAAGATCCATTGTTGCAAGAGGATGGAGCGGGAAATACGCGTTATCGATCACCTCGCCGCGGCGCGCGCCCTGCTTGGCGATCATCACCGCGATATGTGGATCATTCAGGGAAAACACCAGATCAGCCAATTGCCCTAATTCAGTGCGATCAAGGGTTTCAGCCACTTGCAGGAAAAACCGTTTGGCCAGTTGCTTTTCTCCACCCGCGTATAACAACAGGGCCGATTCCAGTACAGATGATTTCATAAACGCTGCGCCGCGCCAATCGGGAAACACCTCATCACCCAGCAAGCGGGGATACATCTTTAATCCAGCCTTTTCCGCTGCCAACTGCCCGTAAAAACTGCTTTGGTATTCCCCTGCAAATGCATAGGCAGTTTGGGCATTTTTGCTATCCCCCATTGCCTCATAAGCGCGGCCTTCCCAGTATCCGGCGCGCCCCATGCTGATCGGGCTAACCACCGCTGCGCGAAAGCTTTGGAAATGCGCAAGCGCGGTTTTTGGATCATTCAAATACCGAAGCGCCAGATAGCCGGACAGCCATTCCAGATCGGCAAATTTCGAACCACCGACAAGGTAGTGCGAAGATGCGATCCGGTACGCTGTTAATCCATCTCCGGATCGCATCAACAACCGCGCCAACACACGGCGGCGTTCGGCCCATCGCATCGGGTCACCCAGCATTTTAACCGATTTGGAACGCGCAAGAATAATTTCCGCTGCACCCACTGGACGTCCTTTGCGCACCCGCCACAAGAACCGCTCATAGGCCAAACCCGCATCGTTTGCCAAAGGTTCGGGAACGGCCTTGATCAGGGTATCTACAGTGTCAGCCTTGCGCCGCAAAGCGATCCGGGCCTTGGCCAAAGCCTGCCAATCGGGGCTAAGCCGGTTAAGCAGAGACCCGGCCTCTTTGGTGCGCCCATTCCAAAGCAGCATATCCACACGGGCCTGATGGTGGGGCCTTAGCAGGGCGTCATATGTTTCAAGAAACACGGCGCGTTCCTCATCAGTCAATTTCATAGTGCGCCATGCAGCCACAACAATTTCAGCCGCTTTGATCTTTTGGGTATGCTGTTCAAAAGCACGGGCCAAACGCAGCACACCAACACCGGTGCGAGGCTTGGCGTCTTTGAAATAGGTGATCACCTGATCAGCGTCGGCATCCTTTGGAATTGTGGGTTCGCCCCGTTTACGCAGCAAAGGCAACCCGGGCCAATCGGTATGGGTGTCCAGAAAATTCTGATATTCGGGAAACTTACCAGCCGAAGCGCGCAACCTATGCCAGTCAACCAGATCTTTTCCGGTTTTCCCTGCGGGGCGCACCGCAGCGGTTGCGGCGGGCCAGTCTTTGGCGCGGATGGCTTCGAATCCTTTGGAAATAGCTTGGGCGGCTTGCATACCTTGGCTGTGCCCTGTTGACACGAAGGGCATTAAAAGCAAAAAAGCAAAAAACAATATGCGCATAACAGGCTGAATTTCCGATATAATTGTTAAATAATACAGGGATAGCCTAACTTGTTTTGACAATCCTTCAATACACAACTTGGCAATCGCCCGATTCACAGCTAGTTTCCGCGCGCATCCCGCGGGTGAATCGCCCGCACAACCAATGAAAAAGGAGACGTGTCATGTTCAAAGGCTCATTTTGTGCGCTGGTGACGCCGTTTAAAGACGGCAATCTGGATATTGACGCGCTCAAACACCTGGTTGAGTGGCATATTGAACAAGGCACAAACGGATTGGTGCCAATGGGCACAACAGGCGAAAGCCCAACCGTAACCCACGAGGAACACGAAGCAACAATCGAGGTTGTGGTCAAGGCCGCTGCAGGCCGTGTGGCGGTGATTGCGGGGGCTGGTTCAAACAACACAACCGAATCTGCGCGCTATATTGCCTTTGCCGAAAAGATTGGTGCCGACGCAGCACTGGTGGTGACGCCTTATTATAACAAGCCCACACAGGACGGCCTGTTTGCCCATTTCAAAACACTGCATGATAACAGCAAGCTGCCGCTCATGATTTATAACATTCCCGGCCGTTCTGCTGTGGATATGACCGTCGAAACCATGGGTGAATTGGCAAAGCTGCCACGCATTTTTGGCGTCAAGGATGCCACGGGTGATTTAGCGCGGGTTTGTAAGCAGCGTTTGGTGTGCGGCAAAGATTTTGTGCAAATGTCTGGCGAAGACGCCACTGCCCACGGGTTTAACGCCCAAGGCGGGGTTGGCTGTATTTCGGTGACGGCCAATGTTGCGCCTGCGCTATGTTCCGAACTGCAAGCGGCAACACTGGCGGGGGATTACACAAAGGCCTTGGAAATTCAGGATCGATTGATGCCGTTGCATGAGGCAATTTTCAGCGAACCTGGCCTTGTCAGCGCCAAATACGGTTTGGCCAAATTGGGCCTGTGCGCAGATGATGTGCGCCTGCCATTGGTTGGATTGACGGAGGGCACCAAAGCAAAAATGGACGCCGCGATGGAATTTGCCGGCTTGCTCTGAATTCAAGGAAAGCCGCTTTCCCACTTGGCGTGGGGTGGCGGCCCCCTTATATGGGGGGGTATTATGGCCAAAAAACAAAGCGCAGCAGATAAGAATTACAAA
>CAMZKY010000226.1 GCA_947311455.1 uncultured Marinosulfonomonas sp.
GACTTGATTTATTGGATCAGCGCCAACAGTTTGTTCAAACTGTCCTTGGCATCGCCATAAAACATCCGCGTGTTTTCTTTGTAGAATAGCGGGTTTTCAATGCCGGAATATCCGGTGCCTTGGCCGCGTTTTGAAACGAACACCTGCTTGGCTTTCCAGCATTCCAAAACCGGCATTCCGGCGATGGGGCTGTTTGGATCGTCTTGCGCTGCAGGGTTCACGATATCGTTCGAACCGATCACAATCGCCACGTCGGTTTCGGGGAAATCATCATTGATTTCATCCATTTCCAACACGATATCATACGGCACCCGCGCCTCGGCCAGCAGCACATTCATATGCCCCGGCAACCGCCCCGCAACGGGGTGAATGGCAAAACGCACCTCCTTGCCAGCGTCGCGCAAACGTTTCACCAGCTCCGATACCGCTTGCTGGGCTTGGGCCACCGCAAGGCCATATCCCGGGATGATCACAATGCTGTCGGCCTCGTCCAGAGCGGCTGCAACCGCTTCGGCCTCGATCGCCACCTGTTCGCCTTCGACTTCCATTTGTGGCCCTGATGGCCCGCCAAATCCGCCCAGAATAACCGAGATAAACGCGCGGTTCATCGCCTTGCACATGATGTAGCTCAGGATCGCACCGGAGGAGCCAACCAGCGCCCCGACCACAATCAACAGATCATTGCCAAGGGTAAAGCCAATCGCCGCCGCAGCCCAACCGGAATAGGAATTCAACATCGACACCACAACAGGCATATCCGCCCCGCCAATGCCCATGATCAAATGCCAGCCGATAAAGCCCGCAATCAGGATCATCAGTAACAGCGTCCAGATGCCGGAACCACCGAAATACATCAGGCCAAGGATCAAGCTAAGCGCCAGCGCGCCTGCGTTTAGATAATGCCCGCCAGGCAGCTTTTTCGCGCCACCGTCCACTTTGCCGGCCAGTTTGCCAAAGGCAACAATTGATCCCGTAAAGGTCACAATCCCGATAAAGACCCCAAGGAAGACTTCAACCTTCAGAATGGCGATTTCAACCGCATCTTTATGGGCCAGCTTTTTGGCAAAGCCAGCAAGGCTGTCAGTGTCACCACCAGAAGCCAACAAATTTTGCACGGTGCCAAGTTCAAGTTCGGCGTTCAAGCCTATGAAAACAGCCGCTAATCCCACGAATGAATGCAGTGCCGCCACCAGTTGCGGCATTTCGGTCATTTCGACCTTGCCCGCCACATATTGGCCCGCATAAGCCCCTGCACCAATGGCAAGGAACAGCAAGATATAACTTCCCATGCCCGGGCCAAACACGGTGGCAATCACCGCAATGCCCATGCCGACAATGCCATACCAAATGGCGCGTTTGGCGTTTTCCATGTTGGACAACCCGCCAAGCGCAAGAATGAACAGAACTGCAGACGCGATATAGGCTGCGGATACGATACCAAAACTCATGTCACGTCCTCCTTAGGATTTCTGGAACATGGCGAGCATACGGCGTGTCACCATAAAGCCCCCCACGATGTTGATGGTTGCAATCAAAACCGAGATCGTCGCCAAGATCACCACCAGCCAATTGCCGGAACCGATTTGCAACAACGCCCCAAGAATAACGATACCCGAAATTGCATTTGTCACCGCCATCAGCGGCGTGTGCAGCGCGTGGGACACATTCCAAATCACCTGGAAGCCGATGAAACAGCTCAGGGCAAACACGATAAAATGCTGCATGAAGCTGACGGGTGCATAGGCCCCGATGATCAGCATCAGGATTCCACCCGCTGCCAACAGGCCCACTTGTTGTTTGGTGGCGGCTTTAAAGGCCTCAACCTCGGCGGCACGTTTTTCCTCGGTGGTCAGTTCCTTGGGCGCGTCCTTCTTGGGTTGCGCAGCAATGGCTTGCACTTTCAACGGAGGCGGCGGAAAGGTGATTTCGCCCTCGAACGCAATGGTTGCGCTGCGGATTACGTCGTCTTCCATATCGTGATCGACTTCGCCGTCTTTTTCCGGTGTCAGATCGGCCATCATATGGCGGATATTGTTGGAATAGAGCGTTGAACTTTGCGTGGCCATGCGCGACGGGAAATCTGTATAGCCAACGATGGTTACGCCGTTTTTGCTCACGATTTTTTCGTCTTTGACCGTCAGATCACAGTTGCCGCCTTTTTCGGCGGCCAAATCCACCACAACCGATCCGGGCTTCATCATCTTGACCATATCCTCAAGCCACAGCTTGGGCGCATCACGGCCCGGGATCAGGGCGGTGGTGATCACAATGTCCATATCCGGCGCAAGTTCGCGGAATTTCTCAAGCTGCTTTTCGCGAAATTCTGGGCTGGAAACGGCGGCATAGCCCCCTGTTTCAGCCCCGTCTGTGGCCTCTTCATCAAAGTCCAGATATACAAACTCAGCCCCCATGCTTTCGATTTGTTCGGCCACTTCGGGGCGCACATCAAAGGCATAGGTAATCGCACCCAGTGACGTTGCGGTGCCAATCGCGGCCAAACCAGCCACCCCTGCCCCGACAATCAAAACCTTGGCAGGCGGAACCTTGCCCGCTGCCGTTACTTGCCCTGTAAAGAAGCGGCCAAAATTGTTGCCCGCCTCGATCACAGCGCGATACCCGGCGATATTGGCCATCGACGACAGCGCA
>CAMZKY010000227.1 GCA_947311455.1 uncultured Marinosulfonomonas sp.
AAAGGCAACGGCCTTGGCGGCGATGACGTGCATCAATGGGCCACCCTGTAGGCCGGGGAATACAGCCGAATTTACCTTTTTGGCAATATCGGCGTCATTGGTCAGGATCATGCCGCCACGGGGGCCGCGTAGGGACTTGTGGGTGGTGGTTGTTACTACATGGGCGTGGGGTAGGGGCGAAGGGTGCTGGCCGCCGGCCACAAGGCCCGCGATATGGGCCATATCAACCATCAGATACGCGCCAACTTCATCGGCGATTTCACGAAATTTGGCCCAATCCCAAACGCGGGAATAGGCGGTGCCGCCTGCGACGATCAATTTGGGTTTGTTGGCGAGCGCGGTTTCACGGATCGCTTCCATATCCAGCAATTCGTCCTGTTGGCGCACGCCGTAAGAGACCACGTTAAACCATTTGCCCGACATATTTACCGGTGATCCGTGGGTCAGGTGGCCGCCTGAATTCAGATCGAGGCCCATAAATGTGTCGCCTGGTTGTAGCAGTGCCAAAAAGACCGCCTGATTCATCTGGCTGCCGGAATTGGGCTGCACATTGGCAAAGCCGCAATCAAACAATTCCTTGGCGCGTTCAATCGCCAATGTTTCGGTGACATCCACATGCTGGCAGCCGCCATAATACCGGCGCCCTGGATAGCCTTCTGCATATTTGTTAGTTAAAACAGTGCCTTGCGCCTCCATTACGGCTGCAGATACGATATTTTCCGAGGCGATCAATTCGATTTCCGTGCGTTGACGGCCAAGCTCGTCAACCGTGGTTTTGAAAACCTCGGGGTCGCGTTGGGCAAGGGTTTGGGTAAAAAAATCTGTGGTGCTCATGGGGATTCTCCGTTGGCGCGAAACAGGTTAAAGCAAGAGTCTTGCGCTTCTTATCCGAGTTATCCCTACATCAAAAGCAAGTAAAACGACGCATCCGCACATTTTTTCGGCAGAAAAGCCATAACAGGGGGCTTGCGTTTCTGAACTGTGCGCGCAAAGTGGATTTAGACAAAAGGGAAACCGATGAAAATTGCTTTGTTAGCCAGTGAAACCCGCGTTGCGCAAGACGCGCTAAAAGATTTACGCGTTCAATATGGGGCTGTAGATCCAACCGAGGCCGATGCGATTGTGGCGCTGGGCGGTGATGGATTTATGCTGCAAACCCTGCATCGCAATCAGCACCTAACAATTCCCGTATACGGGATGAATTGCGGCACTGTCGGGTTTTTGATGAATTCCTATTCTGCAGACGGGCTGGAACAGCGGGTAAAAGATGCAGAGGAAACCGTTATTAACCCCTTGGAAATGAAGGTAAAATGCGTTGATGGATCAGAGCATAAAGAGCTGGCAATCAACGAAGTGTCCTTGCTGCGGGCCGGATCACAAGCGGCAAAACTGCGCATCACTGTGGATGGAAAATTGCGCTTAAGCGAGCTGGTTTGCGACGGGGCATTGTTGTGCACACCTGCGGGTTCAACGGCGTATAATTATTCAGCGCACGGCCCGATTTTACCGATTGATTCCGATGTGCTGGCTTTAACGTCTGTTGCGGCCTTTCGGCCACGTCGTTGGCGCGGTGCATTGTTGCCTAAAATGTCGGTGGTTCGGTTTGATGTGTTAGAGGCCGAAAAACGCCCTGTAATGGCCGACGCGGATAGCCGATCCGTTAAAAATGTGCTGTCTGTTGAAATTCAAAGCAAGGTCGAAATCAAACATAAAATTCTGTTTGACCCCGGGCATGGATTGGAAGAACGCCTTATTCAGGAACAATTTGCCTAGGCGCAAACAGGTGGGTAAAAATGCGGTGATTAAACAGATTGTTAATCTCGGTTAATATCGTCTATTTTGCCCAATCTACTGTATGGCAAACGTATGGCAAGTGTATGGCAAGTGTATGGCAATTTTTGCCATAAATCGTGGTTAACGTGGCGTCCGCTAGGGCTTTTTCGCCCACGCCTCGATTTTACGATAAAGTGTGGAAGGCGATACATCCAGCACGCGGGAGGCTTTGGGGACTGACCCGCCGTATTTTTCGATTGTTGCTTCGATGATGATGCGTTCAATTTCAGCCAGCGGTTTGCCAAGCAACGCGTCTAATCCACGAGGCCTGCAAGAAGGGGCCGCTTCGTTCGCGCTGGGTGGAAGCGACGATTGCAATGATAAAATTTCTCTGGGCAACATTGACGGAACCAAAATAGGCCCGTCGTTCATCACGACAACACTGCGCAACACATTCATCAGCTGGCGCACATTCCCCGGCCACGGGTATTGACGAAATAAATCCTTGACCTGCGGAGATAAGCGTTCAAAATTTTTACCCTCAACTTCGGAAAATCGCTGCAAGCCTGTTTGTGCCACTTCGATCACATCATTCCCGCGATCCCGCAGCGGAGGCAGCTCGATAGGAACCACATAAAGGCGGTAATATAAATCTTCGCGAAAGCGGCCGCGGCGCACTTCTTCCATTGGGTCGCGATTGGTGGCACAAATGATCCGCACATTCACTTTGTGGGCTTTGGTTGCGCCAACCGGCTGGATGGCTGATGTTTGCAAAAACCGCAGCAGTTTTGTTTGCAGGTTTAAATCCATTTCGCAGATTTCATCCAGAAACAACGTGCC
>CAMZKY010000228.1 GCA_947311455.1 uncultured Marinosulfonomonas sp.
AGGTTTACGCGGCCTTAAATTTTAGAGATACTCCGTTCAGGCAATGGCGTTTGCCTGTTGGTTTTGGCCCATCGTTAAAAATATGGCCCAAATGGCTGCCACAGCGGCGACAATGCACTTCGGTGCGTTTGGTAAAGAACGAATTATCCTCCTTCGTGCCAATCGCGTTTGGCAAGGGTTTCCAGAAACTGGGCCAGCCGGTGCCGCTATCGAATTTGGTTTTCGAGGGGTAAAGCGGCAGATCACAGCCACGGCAGATATAGGTGCCCGCCGCATAGTTTTTGTCAAGCGGGCTGGAGCCTGAACGCTCGGTGCCTTCTTTGCGCATGACTTTATACTGAAGCGGCGTCAGCATCGCGCGCCACTCTTTATCTGTTCGGGTCACTTCGAACACGCCGGCGCTTACCGACGTATAAAGCCCGCCCACACCCAAAGTGGTTGCGGCTGTGAGGCCTGAAATCAAAAACGATCGTCGATTCATCCGTGTTCTCCTTGTGTTGGGGGAACTATCGCGCAAAAGCCTGCAAATCACAAACCACATCGGTTCACAGGGGCGTGGGGAATGTTACACAAATTACACCCTTCCCCTTGCACAAGGCCCGAATTTCAGGCACCAAACCACCGAGCCATATCGGGCAGCGTATTGAACGGATAATAAAGCGGATAAAAACCATGGATAAACACGTAAAACCAACCGAAGAAATTTCTATCCGCGAGGTATTCGGCGTTGATAGCGATATGCTGGTCAAAGGATTCGAGGACCGATCCGATCGGGTGCCGGACATCGATTCCACCTATAAATTCGACCCTGACACCACCTTGGCGATTCTGGCCGGTTTTGCCCATAATCGCCGCGTGATGATCCAAGGCTATCACGGCACAGGCAAATCCACCCATATCGAACAGGTCGCCGCGCGGCTGAACTGGCCCACGGTGCGGGTGAATATGGACAGCCATATTTCACGCATTGATCTGATCGGGAAAGACGCAATCAAACTGAAAGACGGCAAGCAAATCACCGAATTTCAGGAGGGGATCCTGCCCGCCGCGCTGCGGAGCAACACCGCGATTGTGTTTGACGAATACGATGCCGGGCGCGCCGATGTGATGTTTGTGATCCAGCGGGTTCTGGAACATGACGGCAAACTGACCCTGATGGATCAAAACGAAGTGATCACCCCGCATCCAAGTTTCCGCCTGTTTGCCACCTCCAATACGGTTGGTCTGGGCGACACCACAGGGCTGTATCACGGCACACAGCAAATCAATCAGGCGCAAATGGATCGCTGGTCGCTGGTGACCACGTTGAATTATTTGTCCCATGATGCCGAAACCGCAATCGTTTTGTCGAAAAACCCGATCTACAACACCGAAGACGGGCGCAAAACCATTGCGCAAATGGTGTCTGTGGCCGACATGACCCGCACCGCCTTTGCCGCGGGTGATCTGTCCACGGTGATGTCGCCGCGCACGGTGATCAACTGGGCGCAAAACGCCACAATTTTCCGCAATGTGGGCTATGCGTTCCGGCTTTCGTTCCTGAACAAATGTGACGAACTTGAGCGCCAGACCGTGGCTGAATTCTATCAGCGTTGTTTTGACGAAGAATTGCCTGAAAGCGCCGCCAGCATGAGCTTGGGATAATGACGACGGGCCGCTCATCACGCCCTTGCGGGCGTTCTTTGCCAGCGAGAAAGCCCGTAAAGGCCGCCGAACGTTCGGGCTAGGATAGATTGATGAACAAACTAACAGACAACCCCGCCGACCCGTTTAAAAAGGCCCTGACCGAGGCCACCAAAGTCATGGCGGATGATCCGGAACTGTCGGTATCCTTCACTGTTGACCCGTCGGGTGCCACACAGGAGTCTGTGCGCTTGCCGCAGGTTTCGCGCCGGATGAGCCGCGAAGAAGTGCTGCTGGCGCGCGGCACCGCCGATAGTCTGGCTCTGCGCCACAAACACCACAATGCCGAGGTTTTTGCCCGCTATGTGCCCCAAGGCGATCTGGCCCGTGGCATTTACAAGGCAATGGAACACGCCCGTTGCGAGGCCGTGGGGGCGCGCGACATGCCCGGCACTTTGGGTAATATCGACGCCAAAATCAACGCCGATGCGATGAAGCGCGGCTTTGGCCAGATCAAGGAACAATCCGAAGCCCCATTGGCCGACGCTGCGGGATATATGGTGCGTCATCTGGCAACGGGGCGCGATTTGCCCGAGGCGGCCGATAACGTCATGGGATTGTGGAAAGATTTCCTAACCGAAAAAGCCGGCGGCACTTTGGACAATGTGCAGGATTGTCTGGCGGATCAAAAAGAGTTTGCCAAATTTGCCCGCCAAGTGATCGAAGACCTTGGCTATGGCGATCAGCTTGGGGATGACCCTGACGGGCTGGATGATGATCAGGATGACGGCGCCGAGGAAAACGAGGATCAAGAAGAAGATCAGGACAACCAAGGATCAGACGAGGACGACGCCGAGGACAACGAAGCCGCCCCCGAGCAATCCCAAGACGAGCAGATGGATCAATCCGAGGCTCAGGTCACCATGGATGACTCGGCCGATATGGAGCAAGGCGACGAGCAGGAAATACCCGACGGCGACGCCCCGATGGATCCGCGCCCCCCGGCCCCGTTTTCCGATGCCGATCCAAATTACGAGGTGTATTGCACTGATTTTGATGAAGAGATTAAAGCCGAGGATTTGGCCGAACCAGCTGAGTTAGAACGCTTGCGCTCGTATCTGGATCAGCAGCTGGAACCTTTGAAAGGGGCGGTTTCGCGACTGGCCAATAAACTGCAACGTCGTTTGCAGGCGCAACAAAACAGATCATGGGAATTTGATCTGGAGGAAGGCATTCTGGATGCAGGCCGCTTGGCGCGGGTTGTGGCCAACCCCACCACACCTTTGTCATTCAAGATGGAAAAAGACACCGAATTTCGCGATACTTGTGTGACGCTGTTGATTGATAACTCCGGATCCATGCGCGGGCGCCCGATTTCGATTGCCGCGATTTGTGCCGATGTTCTGGCGCGCACGCTGGAACGCTGTCAGGTTAAGGTGGAAATTCTGGGCTTTACCACCAAAGCGTGGAAAGGCGGACAATCGCGTGAAAAATGGCTGGGGGCCGGGCGTGAACAAACCCCTGGGCGTTTGAATGATTTGCGCCATATCATCTATAAATCAGCCGACGCCCCGTGGCGCCGTGTGCGCCCGAATTTGGGCTTGATGATGAAAGAAGGCCTGCTGAAAGAAAACATCGACGGCGAGGCCCTGGAATGGGCGCACCGGCGCATGTCGGCCCGTCAAGAAGCGCGCAAAATCCTGATGGTGATTTCAGATGGTGCACCGGTGGATGACAGCACCCTATCCGTGAACCCCGCAAATTATCTAGAGAAACACCTGCGCGATGTGATCGATATGGTGGAAAAACGCAAGATTGTTGAATTGTTGGCCATCGGAATTGGCCATGATGTAACGCGGTATTATGACCGCGCAGTGACCATTACAGATGTGGAGCAACTGGCCGGTGCGATGACCGAACAACTGGCCGGGTTGTTTGACAGTGATCCTCGGGCGCGGGCGCGGATGAATGGTAATAAACGGGCCAGCTGACGCTGGACTGATTAGGGTCAGGCTGCGCCCTCCTGTTTGCCTGCGGCGCGGATATTTTTAAAAAAAGAAGGGGTTTGGTTTGTTTCAGACTTTTGAGGTTACTTCACGGCCAGAGGATGGGCGGGATCGATTGCAGGCGTTGCGTGTTGAGATGGCGCGTAAGGGATTGGACGGGTTTCTGGTGCCCCGCGCAGATGCGCATCAGGGTGAATATGTCGCCAATTGTGATGCGCGATTGAAATGGTTGACCGGATTTACTGGGTCGGCGGGATTTTGTGCGGCTTTGGTGGATGTGGCTGGTGTGTTTGTGGATGGGCGTTATCGCACGCAAGTGAAAGATCAGGTTGATTTAACATCATTTACCCCCGTGGATTGGCCTAAAACCGGATTGGTGGAGTGGTTGATTGAACACCTGCAGGAAGGTGGAAAGATCGGATTTGATCCTTGGTTGCATACGTCTAGCGAGATTGATAAATTACGTGCGCGCGGGATTGATATGATCGCCTGTGAAAATCTGGTTGATCTGATTTGGCTGGATCGCGCGGCGCGCCCTGCCGGTAAGGTTGTGGCACAGCCGCTCGAGTTTGCCGGCCAAACATCAATTGAAAAACGCGTGCGGGTTGCGGGTTTGATCCGCGATGCGGGGGCCGTGGTTTTGACTTTGCCCGACAGTATTTCGTGGCTTTTAAACATCCGCGGGGCGGATATCGCGCGCAATCCGGTGGTGCAGGCTTTTGCAATATTGCACATATCTGGGCAAGTTGACTTGTTTACGAACCCTGAGAAATTTGCTGATGTTGTGCTTGATACAAATGTGACAGTGCAAGACTGGGGTGCGTTTGAAGCGGCCATGTCGCAGCTAGGCGGCCCTGTTCAAGTGGATAAATCCACCGCCCCTTTAGCCGTGGCTGATATTCTGGAATCCGCAGGCATCGAAATTATTAATGCGCCCGATCCATGCTTGTTGCCTAAGGCGCGCAAGAATGCGGCTGAAATTCAAGGCGCGCGGAATGCACATTTGCGCGACGGGGTAGCGATGGTTTCGTTTTTGGCGTGGCTGGATCAAACACAACCCAAAAGCGGCTTGAACGAAATTGAGGTGGTGCAAAAACTGGAGTGTTTTCGCAGTGCGTCAAATGCGTTAAAAGAAATCAGTTTTGAAACTATTTGCGGCGCAGGGCCGAATGGGGCAATCATTCATTACCGTGTATCCGAGAAAACAAACCGCGCGGTTAAATCGGGTGAATTACTGCTGATTGACAGCGGCGGACAGTATATTGATGGAACCACCGATATTACCCGAACTGTTGCGATTGGCGATGTTGGAGATGAGGAAAAATCCTGTTTTACCCGTGTGTTGCAAGGCATGATAGCCATATCACAAGCACGGTTTCCCAATGGATTGACTGGACGCGATCTTGATCCGTTGGCGCGGGCACCGTTGTGGCGGGCGGGGCTGGATTATGATCATGGCACGGGACACGGGGTTGGATCTTATCTATCTGTGCACGAAGGGCCGCAGCGTATTTCGCGCCTGTCCGAGGTAAAACTGCAACCTGGAATGATCCTATCAAACGAGCCGGGGTATTACCGCGAAGGAGCGTTTGGCATAAGGATTGAAAACCTGATTGTGGTGCAAAAAACCGCACCAATTGCGGGTGGCGATGATCGTGATATGCTGGATTTTGAAACCTTGACCTACGTGCCGATTGATAAAACCCTAATTAAAACCGATATGCTGGCCCCGCATGAGGTGGATTGGATCAATACCTACCACACCAAAACCCTTGAAATGCTGGGCGAGCTTGTCGATTTGCCAACAAAAAGCTGGTTAATTGCCGCGTGCGCGCCTTTGTAACGTGCAAATCATGTTAAAGCTGTGCTAGAAGGGGCGCTCACTCAAATAATTGCTGGGGGCAAAATGGCTGATCATATCAGGATTCGTAAATCTGACGGGAAATGGTGCGCGCGTGCCGGGGGCGGAATAATTGCCGAAACAACTGGTGCGCTGATTTTATCGGAGGGTGATTTTCCCGATGTGGTGTATTTTCCTCGCGGTGATGTAGCGATGGCGTTTATGGATGCGAGCGATCATAAAACCACCTGCCCACATAAGGGCGAGGCCAGTTATATGTCGATTGATACCAAAAGCACGGTTTTGGAAAATGCTGTTTGGTCATACGAAGACCCGATTGCGGAGGTGAAACAAATCAAAGGCTATCTCGCCTTTGATACGCTACAAGTTACCGTCGAGGAGCTGTAAAGAAAGCCCGCATCTTCTGCGGGCTTTCAATATATCAATCATCATCAAACCAGCCGCGATCTGCACCGCGGTGGCACCCCTGACAATTGCTCATCGAACCAATGTTTGCATTGGATTGTGCGCGTTTGCGGGTGCGGTTGCCGTGTTCGCCGCGAAACCAGCGCAGCTCGGTAATGCGCAGGGGCGGCGGATTGGATACACTGCGCCAATTGGCAGCATTTAGGGAAAGATATGCTTCTATTTCAGCCGTTTGAGCCGGATCAAGGCTAGCATCTTCACCAAAGTGATTTTCCAGATTCCCCATAATGGCCTGCCAGCTTTCTTTCGGTAAGAAAGAAGGAGAATAGGCCATATGGCAGGCCGAACATTCGGTTTTTGTTGTTTCGTTTTTGACGATTACGTTGCGCCGGCCATCGGCAAACGAAACTAGCGCCGTAGCACCTACGGCAAACGCAGTAAGCGCACCTAGAACAAGAGAAAGTTTCATTATATTAGTCTCCATTTTGTGGGGTTACTGGGTGGCAAGGTAGGTTAAGATATCGCCCTTTTCGAGCGCGGTGCATTCGCGGCCCAAAACAGTTTTACAGTTGCGGCGGAACCATTTGGCCACCTTGGCCGGGTCGGTAAAACGTGCAGAATTGGCCGAGACAGCCATGGGATCAATCGGTTTCCCAACACGGGTTTTGCCCATGCCCCGCAGATTTGTGGTATGGCAAGAGGTGCAGGAATTGATCCCGGGCTTTCCACCGCTGTGTTTACCCATAAAAAAGTCTTTGCCGCGTTTGGCCGACAAGGGTTTTCCAGCCTCGGACGCAAAACCGGCGATGATACTATTACGCGGGCCGGCATATGCCGACGTTAGTGTCGACGATGCAATCGCAGCAATTGTCAGGGATATATATAACAGTTTCAATTTAGGGACTCCTTTTGAGGTGCAGTTGGTATTTTGATGTTCGCAGGATAAAGCCAGCCTGTTTCGGCATCGCTGTGGCACGCAAAACAGTTGGATTGATTGTATATGGGCGGGTTTTCAAAGGTGGTTTCGGCAATTTCATAATGAGTTTTTCGCCAAAACGGTGTTTTTGAAATGGACACTGGATTATCTGTCGCCACTTGGCGAAAAACATTTGCAGGTTTGGTGTCGGTCTGATCAGCCGATACGGTTTGCAACCACGCATTGATGCTTGCAACAGTTGCGGCATCTAAGCTTGCGTCTTCACCAAAATGATCCGCGAGGCCCGACATAAGCAATGTCCAGCTTTGAGCAGGCAACAGCGACGGATGGTAGGCTTTGTGGCAATCACTGCATTCTGTTGCATACGCCTGAAAATAAGAGTCCACTAAAACGGGCGGATTTTGAATACGTGTTGATGTATCTTGCGACACAAACCCTCCGATCAAAGCTGCAATCATTCCAAACACAGCCAGGGCCAGAAATGGTTTGGAACGGGTTTGGCCGGTATAATGCAAAGGCGCGTCACCTTTGCGACGATCTTTGTGGCCATTGATCATTGATCTTGTCAGGTTTTCGTTCTCGCGCATGGATTCAAAAACCACACCTCCAACATGGGCAATAATCAGTAAAATCAGCGCAATAGCCCCAAGTTCATGTAACTCCTTAACCAGATCACCAGTCGCATAAGACAGGCCTGCAAACGGGCCGGATTTTAACACACCGCCAAAAACCACCAGCCCCGTCGCGGCCAATCCAAGGATAACCAGCACCAACGCGACAACCATCATACCGCCTAGTGGGTTATGGCCAATATGGCGCGCCGCAGTTTGGTTTTTCACCTCGCGAAAATACGCCCACACATGGGGAGGTGTTTTGATAAAATCAGAAAATCTTGCGAATTGCGTTCCGGTAAAGCCCCAAATAATGCGTGCAATGATTAATGCCGCCGCTATTGATCCGACTAGAACGTGTGAATTAATCCACATTGATCCCATCAAGAAACCCGTGGTCAGGGCGACGGTGATTGTGGCCACAAGACCCCAATGAAACAGGCGCACAAACATATCCCAAACACGTATAGTTTGTGGTGTGGTTTTGTTTTGATCTTGATGTGTCATTCCAAGGCTCTTCAATGTTTGTTTCGATCTTGGGAACAACATTGACGCATCGCCTTACCGCAATCCATTGCACTAAGGTTGTAGCCGTGGGTTTGAAAAAAATCGAAACGGAAATAAACAAAGGTTTAGGGATGAAACCTGTGTGTACTCCCCTGAAGGGCATTCAAGCGTTTATGAATGCTCTTCGGCAGCCGTTGCGGCTAGCGCCTTGTTATAGGCTTTTAACGCATCCACCTGAAACAAGGCCCCCCAAAGTTCGGGTGCTTCGCCTTCGCCGCCCAAAGACACCACGGGAATAAAGGTAAGGGCGCGGGAATCAAATATTGGCATGGCTTGTTCCAAAGTTGCGTTTCCGTCGATATAGACCCCCTGCCCGATCAGTTCCCAACACTCGTCTTCATCAGCGCCTCCGTCCACATCTTTGGCCCGCATAGAACTGGCCACACCGCACATCGATAACAGATAGGCCTGCGGGCCTGCCGCCAGATGCACATTACGCCGTTCCAGCAGGGTTAAAAAGAACGAGCGATCCACAATGCGGCTGGCAATCGCGGTGGAAAGCGACACAGCCACCATCACCGCCAAACCGGTTTGCCAATCGCCGGTCAGTTCGAACACAATCAGTGTGGTTGAGATTGGCGCCCCCAAAACGGCCGCAGCAACCGCCCCCATGCCCGCCAGCGCATAGATGGTTTCCGATCCCGATACGTTGGGGAAAATTGAGGTGGCGATCAAGCCAAATGTTAATCCGGTTAAGGCCCCTGTCATCAAGGAGGGTGAAAAAATGCCGCCGCCCATGCGCCCCGCCATGGTGATCGATACCGCGATGATTTTCACGATGGCAAAGATAACCGCTTGATATAACAGTAATTCTCCGGTTAAGGCGCGTGATGTGGTTTCGTAGCCAACGCCGATGATATGCGGAAACGCAATCGCCAGCACCCCCAGCAACCCACCCGCCACCGCGGGGCGCAGCCAACGGGGCATGTGGGTTTTTTCTTGCACGAAATTGCCAAAATCATCCGCCAGAAACACCGATTTCATTAGTACAACAGCAACAATTCCGCTGATCAAACCTAATAGAACAAAGGCCGGAAGCTCAACATAAAATGCCAGTGCTCCATCCACGGGTAAGGTGAATTCTGTCACATCGCCAAGGTGAATGCGACTGATCACCGTCCCCGCAACCGAGGCAATCACAATCGGTGCAAAGGCATGCACCGCAAAGTGGCGCAACACCACTTCAAGCGCAAACAGCGCGCCCGCAATGGGGGCGTTAAACGAAACAGACACCGCCGCCGCCGCCGCACACCCCAGAAGATCGCGCCCCGTTATGCCATTGGCGTTGATCTTGTTTGAAACCCAAGACGAAATCACCGATGCCAGGTGCACCACCGGCCCCTCGCGGCCGGATGATCCGCCCGACGCCAAGGTGATCATAGACGCCAGCGCCGAAGCAACGCCCTCTTTTCCTTCAACGCGGCCTTGATGAAGCGCAGCACCTTCGATCACATCCGCAACAGAGCGCACCCCCCCGTCATCGGTAAATTTATGCAGAATCAACCCAACGACCAAGCCACCAGCAATCGGGATAAGCAGGATCCAGTACCAGTGCAATGTTTCAGCAAAGGAATGAAGTTTGTGCAGATCTTGCGCCCCATAAAGCCAACCTTGTAGCGCCGTAATCCCTTTGCGAAATCCAAGCGCAGCGTAGCCCGAGGCAATCCCGATGGCGAGCGCCAAAAACCAGAACTGAATTTGGCTTGGCCCGTGTTTGCGCATGATCTTAACACCATGCCTTAATTCATCTATTCCGCGCATCACAACAGGCAGCAACACACCATTTGTCCCCATGGGTATTTCCGGTTTGTCAGAGTCATCCATATCTACACTATCCAAAAGCCTTTTACTGGCTTCGATCATATCCTATTACTTGGTCAAAATTCTATAGAAAGATCACAGTATGAGCATACAATCCGCCATTGACGCCCTGATACCGTTGTTAGGGGATCGTTTATCCCGTTCCAAGGCAGATCTTGACGCACATGGTGGCTCAGAGACTCATTTTGCCTCTGCCCCACCCGATGCTATTGCCTACCCACGTGACACAAACGATGTGTCGGCGTTGATGAAAATTTGTGCGGCACATAATTGTCCTGTTATTCCTTACGGAACCGGCACAGCGCTTGAAGGGCACACCTTGGCCGTGCGTGGGGGCATTACCGTAGATATGCGCGATATGAGTAAAATTCTGGAGGTGCATCCCGAAGATATGGACGTAGTAGTCCAGCCCGGATTGACGCGTGAAGAATTAAACACCGAACTGCGCACCACGGGTTTATTTTTCCCTGTTGATCCCGGTGCAAATGCGTCGCTTGGCGGGATGGCCAGCACGCGGGCCAGTGGCACAACAGCAGTGCGCTATGGCACGATGCGCGACAATGTTATGGGGCTTGAGGTGGTCTTGGCCGATGGGCGGATTATTCGCACCGGAAGCCGTGCGCGCAAATCTTCGGCGGGATATGATTTAACCGCCTTATTTGTTGGCGCCGAGGGCACGCTTGGTCTGATCACCGAACTCACCCTGAAATTACAAGGCCAGCCCGAGGCAATTTCCGCCGCTGTTTGCGGGTTTGAACACATTGATGCGGCAGTGCAAACCGTGATCACCACCATCCAGATGGGCATTCCCATGGCACGGATCGAGTTTATCGGCACCGACACCACGCGGGCCTGCAACGCCTATTCTAATGCAAAAATGCCCGAAATGCCGCATCTTATGGTCGAATTCCATGGTTCAGATGCAGGTGTGACCGAGCAAGCCGAACGGTTTGGTGAAATTGTTGCCGATATGGGCGGCACTGGTTTTCAGTGGGCGACAAAAACAGAAGAACGCAATGCGCTTTGGGATATGCGGCACAAGGCGTATTATGCCTGCCTAGCCTTGCGAAAAGGCGCTTCTGCCGTTGTTACAGATGTATGTGTACCTATTTCAAAACTGGCCCAAGCGGTTGAGGAAACCCGCGCTGATATTTCTGCTTCGGACATCGAGGGGCCAATTCTGGGCCATGTTGGCGACGGAAATTTTCATGCGATTTTACTGGTCGATCCCGAGAATGCCTCTGAAATGAAAATCGCCAAAGATTTGTCGCACCGTATGGTCGAACGCGCCCTTAAGATGGGCGGCACAATGACAGGTGAACATGGTGTCGGGCTGGGAAAGATTGAGTATATGGCCCAAGAACACGGTAACGCGTGGGATGTAATGCATGACATCAAACAAAGCCTTGATCCACAGGGCCTGATGAATCCTGCAAAAATGATGCGTAAAAACTAGGCCAATGCAAGTTTACGGAATTCCTTACTGGACAGATGCACTGAATTGCGAAACTGTGGGCGTCAGTAGTTTTAAATCAGATTTTTTTCCACATATTTTTTCCTGACTGCTCACAACAAGCGTAGGAGAGGTATGGACTGAACGCAACGAAACAGGGGAAGATATAACATTGACGGGTGATCAAAAATCCATCGAGGCAAAACGGAAAGCCGCCGAACTGCGCGATGATGTGATCGAGCATCTGTACGAAGTGGCGATGGATCCTATGCGCTATGAAGATTTGCTTGATCGTTGGGAAACCATGATCAAGCCGATCCGAAAAGGCGCGAATGGCATGTTGATCGATGCCGATATAAATGCGGAATACTCTGCCCATTTTTCCCGCGCCGATAAATTTCTAAAGCACCTCGAAGCCCCCCAAAAACCACAAGGCCCGATAAGCCACATAGAAAAAACAGCAGCCTTTTTGATTGGCCACGGTCTACACTTCGCAGAAGTAAACGATGCGTCCACCAATGTCTTTTCAATTTCCAAAGGCGATCACATTTCCGCTTTACCTTTAGAACCCAGTGGGTTGGACGAGCTTTCTAACACCATTTTAATGATGTTAAACAGCAATACAAATATCAAAAAGGTTTTCAGAGCGCACACAATTGACGAAGATCGGGTTGTGGTTTTTCAGCTTCATAAGCTAAACACGGATGATGGTCCACCGCTTGTGGTTTCGATATCTTCTGAAGTGACGTGGCCAAGCGGGTTTAATGATTTGTTGATTTCCGCCTTTGAGCTTACCCCGACAGAAGCCGAAATCATGCGGGCTTTGGCCGAAAATCAGAGCTTACGCGATATTGCCAACACCCGAAAACGTTCGATCGATACGGTGCGCGCGCAACTAAAATCCGTACTGGCAAAAACCGAAACGCACACCCAAAACGAACTGGTATCTCTTACCTATTCGATGCTTGATATTGCAGTTTTTACCGAAGACAAAGGTAAACCAGCCCGCAGCCAAAGCGGCGGCGCGAAACACCTTGTGCCATTGCCGTATCATCAGGTTACACTGCCTGACGGAAGACTTGTTGAATACCTGATATTGGGTGATCCAAAGGGAAAACCGTTGCTGTTTTACCCCCAAGATTACGGCCTGACACGCTGGGGTCTGACAGCCGAGGCCGAGGCCAAAAAGCGCGGCATAAAAGTAATTTCGATTGTGCGCGCGGGCTATGGCGGGGCGGATGCTCTGCCAAAGAAAGTTGATTTAGGAGCCACTATTGCGCAAGACACCGGTTCAATTATGGATCACTTAGGTATTGATAAATGTCCTGTGGTTTCATTTGGGTCAGACGTTTTTCACGCCTATCACTTGTACAATCAGTTTCCAGAACGCATTACTGCAATCATTGCCTGTGCAGGTACGTTCCCGTATGAAAACGCCGCGCAATACGAACGAATGCATAAGTGGTATCGTTTTATTTTAGCCAGCGCACGATACACCCCGCATTTGGTGCCTTTTATGGTTAAAGCGGGATTTATGTTGGCCCGTAAACTCGGTAAAAAGGGCTTTGTTAACGCCGTTTTTGGCGATTCTGCTGCCGATGTCGAGACATATAAAAATCCGGAAGTGTTTGAAGCCATGGAATATGGCTCAGAAATCTGCCTAACCGATAATTTTATGGCGCATAAAATGTTTTCAGCCGAAGTCATTGCCCAAGAAAGCCATCAATGGGGCGGATTAATCGAAAACACCAAGAATTCCGTGCCGGTTTATTACTTTAGTGGTGCCGATGATCCACAAACCCCAATTGAAACATTACTGGAAATGATGGGGAAATATGATTGGATCAACTATACAGTGTACGAAGATGCAGGACAGCTGGTTTTTTTCAAAAAATGGTATGAAATTTTTCCCACAATCGAAAAATATTTGTAAGATTTCATTCTATTACCCCATTTGGGGTATGACCGCCTCCATGGAATCCACGTATCCGTAAGATATTAGATAACGGGAGCTGGGTCACTCACAACACACGTCGTTAAAAATATCTTTAAATGGCATTTCACTTCCGGGATGCTTAAAAATGTATACGCCGACTATGTCGGTAAATGGGCGGATTTCCAAGATGGCAATGGCACACTATATTTCGTGCTAAACATCAAAGAGTCCGCCTTATCTATTTTCCAACAATGATTTTGCGGCTTCTTTGGCAACGTCGGTGATCGTATCGCCGGACAGCATGCGCGCAATTTCTTCGACACGATCTTCCGAGTTTAACGGCACGACAGTGGACAGGGTATTCCCCTTATGGACATTTTTTTCGACTCGCCAATGATAGGCGCCGCGCGCAGCAACCTGCGGGGAATGCGTGACAACCAAAACCTGTGCGTCGTGTGCTAAGGCTTCAAGCCGCCTGCCAACAGCATCAGCCGTTGCGCCGCCAACACCACGATCAATTTCATCAAAGATCATGGTCAATCCGTTTGCCTGCGCGATTAGACACACTTTCAACGCAAGCAAAAACCGCGAAAGCTCCCCTCCTGAGGCAATTTTATTCAATGGCCCCGCGGGCGCGCCCGGGTTTGTGGCAACGGTAAAGACCACGTCATCGACCCCGTCTTGCCCTGCGGCCGCATCGGTGATTACGGTAGAAAACACCGCACGTTCCATTTTGAGCGGCGCCAGCTCATCTGCCATCGCTCGATCCAGCGCCAAAGCGGCTTTGCGCCGTTTCTTAGAAAGTGAGGCCGCCAGTCGATCATATGTGTTTAAAGCAGCATCGAGATTTTGCTGCAGTGTCGCCAGTTTTTCTTCGCCTTGATCAAGGGACAGGATTTTTGCCCGCATTTCATCGGCAAACCCTGCCAATTCGTCTGGCAATACACTATGTTTTCGCGCCAACGCCCTAATGGCGAATAGGCGTTCTTCGGTTTCTTCAAGCTCTGTAGGGCTGAAATTTAGGGTGTTCAACGCGTTTTCAACACCTTGCTGCGCTAACCCCAACGCATCATGCGCTTGCGCCAAATGGGATATGGGCTGATCGAGCAAATCGGAAATCTCATCCGCTGCACCCGATAGCCAGCGGGATGCATCGCTGATATGCGCTTCTGCCCCTTCAAACCCAAGGCTGGATTGGGCTTTAACAATATCTTCGCGGATTTTATGGGCGGCTTGCATGCGGCGGCGCTGAATATCGAGCGTGGCTTCTTCGCCCGCTTGTGGCTCTAACGCGTCCAGCTCATTTATGGCATGGCGCAAAAATTCTTCTTCGGCGCGGGCAGTTTCCAGCACGATTTGGGCTTGTTCAAGTTCCTTGCGCGCCAAAGAAACCGCACGCCATGATTTGCGCAAGGCGGTCAATTCACCAAACAAACCCCCAAATTCATCCAACAACGCCCGATGTCCACGCGGGTTCAACAACCCGCGATCATCGTGTTGCCCGTGCAATTCAACCAGAGTTTGAGACAGGGCCCGCAGGAATTCGCCGGAACAGCGGCGATCATTCACCCATGCAGTTTTGCGGCCATCTTTGGAATTGACCCGGCGCATGATCAGCTCGTCACTTACCGGAAAGCCCGCCTCTGATAAAACCGCCCGCGCCGGATGATCAGGCGATAGTTCAAACGCCGCAACCACCTCACCTTGATCAGCCCCCGCACGCACCAATTCGGCGCGCCCGCGCCAGCCCAAAACAAAACCGAGTGAATCCAGCAAAATCGATTTCCCCGCGCCGGTTTCCCCCGTAAGCACGTTTAGACCGGCCTGAAATTCTAATTCAAGCCGATCAATAATCAATATGTCTCTTATATCGAGCCCCCGTAACATAGGCCCCCCTTACGCGCCCAAATAAATCAGAGCCATTGGCCCTTGATCATCTGACGGTAAACACGTTTCAACCAAGAATTGCCTTTTGGTTTGGCCTCAAGCCCGTTGCCACGTAGTAAAGAATAGCTATCCTCGTAGAACGGTGACGATTTGAAGTTATGACCCAAAATTGCGCCCGCGGTTTGAGCCTCATTGTCAAAGCCAAGTGCAAGATAGGATTCAACCAAACGGTGCAGTGCCTCGGCGGTGTGTGATGTGGTTTGGAATTGCTCAACCACCACGCGGAACCGGTTAATCGCCGCCGTATAATTGCCGCGCTTTAAATAAAACCGGCCAATTTCCATTTCTTTCGCAGCTAAATGATCAAAGGCCAGATCAAATTTTAAAATAGCAGATCGTGCATAATCACTGTCGGGGTAGCGTTCGATCACGGTGCGTAACGCTTGAAGCGCCTGAAAGGTCAGCCCTTGATCACGGCCCACATCATCGATTTGGTCATAATAGCTAAGTGCAAGCAGGTATTGCGCATATGCCGCATCATCATCCGCTGGATAAAAATCGATAAAACGCTGCGCGCTGGCACGGCTGTTTTCATAATCACGGCCCTTGTGATAGGAAAATGCCTGCATAATCAGCGCACGTTTTGCATATTCGGAATAAGGGTATAGGCGTTCAACTTCGCCAAACAGCTCGGCCGCCTTTTTGGTTTTACGACCGCTTTGTTCCAGCTCAAATTCGGCTTGTTTGAATATGCGTTCGGCTGGTAAGCTTTCTATCGAAACTTTTTTATTCCCTCCGCCACATGCGGAGGTAAAGGCCAATGTTGCCAAGACCAAAATCATTTTTGAATATGTTCTGCCGCGATCCATTACCCGACTACCCCGTTCATGCCTGCTGGCCATTTTTTTGGCCTGAAATGCTTGGCTTTTGTTAGCATAGTTTTCAGCTGTGCAAAACGCCTTTTGCACAGGTTTTTTAAACTATTGGGTGATCGTTGGCAAATCGGCTTTGTGAACCCCGACGCCAGGCAGCTGAAGGGCCATAGCATCATCAAGATCAACCATCACATAGGCCGAAGGTGTGGCAAAAAGCTTGCGCAATAATTTATTTGTCAGCGCGTGGCCCGCACGATGACCAATATACCGTGCCAAAAGCGGCGCACCCGCGAGGGCAAGATCACCAAGGGCATCAAGCATTTTATGGCGCACAGCCTCGTCAGAATGGCGCAAACCGCCCGGTGACATCACCTGATCGCCATCAATAACAACTGCATTGTCAAGCGTGCCGCCCAATGCCAAGCCATTGGCCTGCATCAATTCGACATCATGTTGCATGCAAAATGTACGGCTGTTGGACAGCTCACGCACAAAAGAACCGTTCGCCATATTCAATGTTTTGTTCTGACGCCCGATCACCGACGTATGCGCCTCAAAATCGATGTGGAAATCGATGTATAAATTATCGGCGGGTTCCAGCCGAGCCGCAGCAATACCATTCGAAACCTCAACAGTTTCAAGGATTTTAATGGCACGCACAGCGGAATTTAGCTTTTGCAAACCCACGGCAATGATATCTTTTACGAATTCAGCCGAACTTCCATCCAGAACCGGAACTTCGGGGCCATCAATCTCGATCAATGCATTTTGCACACCACACCCTGCTAGCGCTGCCATGATATGTTCAACGGTTGAAACGGACGCGCCAGAATCATTCGAAATCTTTGTGCAAAGGCGGGAATCGCTGACGCAATCCCAACGGGCAGCAATGATATTGTCATCGTTTAAATCGATGCGGCGAAACCAGATCCCGTAGTGGGCCGAGGCTGGGCGAATCGTCATGTGTACAGGGGTGCCTGTATGCAATCCTACGCCCTTAAACCGGACGGATGTCTTAAGTGTTGTTTGCAATTTTCACCCCTTCGCAAAATCGAGATGGCAGTTCCCCGATAACTTTGAGTTAAATCTTAACGCTAACAATCTCAACACAATCTTTGTAACGGAGTGAAACATGGCTGAAACTTATGCGCAAATAACCGCCCAAGGAAAAATAAACCATTGATAACAAACAGAAAAGGCCAAGGAAACCTTGGCCTTTTCTAGAACAAAGTGAGCGGTTTTTAGTTGGCCTGACGCCGTAAAAACGCTGGAATTTCAATTCTTTCCTGCTCGGGATCCGATTCTGCTTCGGGTTCATATTGCTGAGCAGGCGGTTGTTGACGTGCTTGAGCAGCGCCAGAAGCGCCTTCGTCGCCATGCCCGGTCATGCGGCTAATCAAGGAATTAATCCCAAATTTCGGCTTGTCTAGCGCCGATTTCCGCTCTGTTTGAGCAGGTGTGGCGGCTTGAGCTTTTGGTGCATTGTGAACCGCAGCTTGCAAGCGCGCCATCGCTTCGGGCGAAGGCGTACCCGGGGCTGGCGCACGTGGTGCCACAAATTGTGCTGTATTGGCTTCTTCTACCTCATACATTTCCGGCTGCGGCTGGAATTCATTTACTGAAGGTTGATAGGCAGGTGCTGGAACGTCATCAACGGCGATATTGTCGACAGCATTATCGATTTCTGCAAAGAAATCGGGGGCCTCTGCGGTAGCTTCAGCAGCAAACAAATCTTGCGCAGACGCCTCAACTGAAGCTGGCGTTTCGGCAACAATCGCGGCAGGTGCCTCAACCGGGGCTTCGGGAACCACGTCATGTGTTGTTGGCAAAGGCGCCGCCATTGTGCGGCGTGGCACCGGAATATCCTGAACCATATCGCTGGCGTCAATACCGGTTGCCACAACAGAAACACGCATGGCATCCGCCATATCCGTATCAAGTGTGGAACCAACAATGATGTTGGCTTCTGGATCAACTTCTTCACGAATGCGATTTGCGGCTTCGTCTAATTCGAACAATGTCAGATCATAACCACCGGTGATGTTAATAAGAACACCTTTGGCCCCCTTCAAGCTAAGCTCGTCAAGCAGAGGATTGGCAATGGCTTTTTCAGCGGCTTGCACGGCGCGATCTTCGCCTGTTGCTTCGCCTGTACCCATCATGGCTTTGCCCATTTCGTCCATGACGGCGCGAACATCGGCAAAATCAAGATTGATCAAACCAGGTTTAACCATCAGATCTGTTACGCCTTTGACGCCCTGATACAACACGTCATCCGCAAGACTGAACGCCTCGGTGAATGTGGTTTTTTCATTGGCCAAGCGGAACAGATTTTGGTTTGGAATAATAATCAGCGTATCCACAACCTTTTGAAGGGCTTCGACGCCCTCTTCGGCTTGCTTCATCCGGCGCGCGCCTTCGAATTGGAACGGCTTGGTCACAACACCAACGGTTAAAACACCCATTTCGCGGGCCGCCTGTGCGATGATTGGTGCAGCGCCCGTTCCGGTACCGCCCCCCATGCCAGCGGTGATGAAGCACATATGCGCACCAGCAAGATGATCAACGATCTCTTCGATGCTTTCTTCTGCAGAAGCCGACCCGACAGACGGGCGCGCACCAGCACCCAAACCTTCGGTGACTTTGACGCCCATCTGGATTTTTGCCGACGCATTGCTTTGTTGAAGTGCTTGTGCATCTGTGTTGGCCACGACGAACTCGACACCGTCGAGCTGCTTTTCAATCATGTTGTTCACAGCGTTGCCGCCCGCACCGCCCACGCCAAACACGGTGATCCGTGGTTTCAGATCTTCTTGTTGGGGCATCGTCAGGTTCAATGTCATTGCTTTATCCGCCTGTATTATTATCCTGAGCCATTAGAGGCCCTTAAATTTCAATATTGCAACAATTCTAACGCGCAAAATCACAATCGTCACTATAAAAATCACCTAAACACCGCTAAATATAGGTTTTTTTTGATTATACACGCGAGATTTCGCCGATTTTGGCATATATTGAGTGAAACGGATGGATTTCGCCGACATGTATCTAGAAAAATATCGGGCAAACATCAAAAGAGCTGCGAAAAATCGCCACGAACGGCACCAATTCAACGCAACTGGATCATAGGTTGAACCCAGGTAATATCGGCGACATCTGCTACTTTATTGATGAAAATAATGTCACCACGGTGAATTATATCACCAAACCGGCCCCAAAATAAAGCGCCGAAGAGCCATCGCTTCCGGTTGTTACTGACGCAATATCGGCAAGGGCCAACCCATCAAGCTTAATCTCGCCACCGATTCCGCCAACATAATAATCGG
>CAMZKY010000229.1 GCA_947311455.1 uncultured Marinosulfonomonas sp.
ATAGCGTTCAAACAAAACCGGCAGATCAAGGCTGAATTTGGTTGAAAACGGGAAGTAGCCACCGAAATCAGAGATATCAACAGGCGACGCCATTGTGGCATCATCCGATTGCACCGCATCAAGCGTGCCGTTTTGCATAGCGCGGAACAGCTCGTCTGTAGGGACAAGTTGGTCGGCGTAATACAGTTCGATTTCCATTTCGCCGTTTGCGGCAGCGTTGAATGCTTCGATCTGTGGCTTGATCACGTGCGCGCCCAGCGGTGCGCCGGAATAAGTTTGCAAACGCCATTTGATTGGCGCTGATGCTTTGATTGCGGCCGGGGCCGCCAGTGTTGCCGCAGCGCCAAGGCCTGCGGTGGTGATAAACTTACGTCTGGTTGTCATAGTATCCTCCTTATTGGATATTGTGTGAAACGGGGGTTTCCCCCCGTATTTGCCCATTTTCAGGGTCTTGCCGTTCCGTTTATCGTCTGCCCGGGCTAAGCTGCTCGGGAAGCCACAAAGCGATTTGTGGGAAGATCATGATAATTGCCAAGGCGGCAACCATGATAATGACAAACGGGATGATGGATTTATAGATATCGGTTATGGTTATTTCCTTGGGCGCCATCGCTCGCATCAAGAACAGGTTATAGCCAAACGGTGGTGTCATATAGGCGATCTGTGTGGTGATTGTGTATAGAACCCCATACCAGATCAGATCGAACCCCAGAACTTTTACCAAAGGCACATATAGAGGCGCAACGATAACCAGCATGGCTGTGTCGTCAAGGAACGTGCCCATAACAAGGAAAGAAAGTTGCATGATGATCAAAATTGTCCATGGGTTTAAGCCCAGCTGATCGCGGAACAATCCATCAATGGCACGCACCGCACCAAGCCCGTCAAACACCGCACCAAAGCCCATTGCGGCCACAACGATCAGCATGAACATACATGAAATCGCCAAGGTGTTGCGCACTGAATTTTCAAACACTTCTTTGGTCATACGGCCCTTAAGAACTGCCGCGCCAAAGGCTGTCATCGCACCAATAGCCGAGCTTTCAACAAGGCTGGTAAGGCCGGCAATGAATGGCACCATCATAGCGAAAAAGATCACCAGCGGTAACATTCCGGAAAACAGCAAACGGTTTTTTTCTTTTAGGAAAATGTCATAGAATGTTGCTTGCTTGTTTCTAAAGACCGCAAACAAAATGAACATACCCAATGCAATAACCACGCCTTGGTTGAAGGTCATGAGGCTGGTCGTTGCAGCCGTAATCAGAATGGCAAGACCGGCCATGACAAAGAAATTGATCCGCAATGGATGCTTTGATGTTTGCTCGAATTCTTTCAGATCTTCTTTGCTCATGGCGGGGCCAAGGCTGGGGGTAATTTTGCAGCGGAAATAGATGTATATAATGAACATTGCTGCCATCATCAGGCCCGGGATCACACCCGCCAACCATAGTTTACTTACCGGCGCACGCGCGATCATGGCATATAGTACCAATACCACCGAAGGCGGCACTAAAATGCCAAGGCTTGATCCGGCCTGGATCACCCCCGTGACCATTTTTTTATCGTATCCGCGTCGTAACAATTCCGGCAAGGCAATGGTTGCCCCAATCGCCATACCGGCCACTGACAAGCCATTCATCGCCGAAATCAGCACCATCAGCCCAATCGTGCCAATGGCCAGCCCGCCGGATGTTGTGCCCATCCAGACGTGGAACATTTTATAGAGATCGTCGGCGATTTTACTTTCCGATAGAACATAGCCCATGAAAATAAACATTGGCAGGGTCAGCATCGGATACCATTTCATCACCTTCATTGCGGCAGAAAACGGAATGTCTGATCCGCCAGTGCCCCAAAGGCTAATCGCGGCAATCGCGGCAATGCCGCCAATAGCGCCAAAAACCCGCTGGCCCGTAAACAGGGCCAGCATCATTGACGAAAACATAAATATTGCAATCATTTCGTGTGACATTAGATAGATTCTCCGCGCAATGTTGCGATGTCTTTGATCAGTTCCGAGATAGCTTGAAGAAGCATGAGGAACAAACCGGTGTTCATAACGGCCTTGATTGGCCAGATGAGGGGCCGCCACATAGAGGCCGAGTGCTGTTGATATTTAAATGAATACATCATTGATTCAACGCCGCCAAACAGCATCACACCCAGATAAAACAGTAGCAAAAGCACGGTTAAACTATCAACCCACGCCTTTTTGCGGTCTGACCATTCGGCGTAAAACAAATCCATCCGCACATTGGCGCCCAGTTGAATTGAATACGCCCCACCCAACAAATAATAGGCGACCAACGTAAATTGAGCCACCTCAAGCGTCCAGAATGGCGGGATCAAAAATGCTTGTTTGGCGATGATCGAATACATCAAAACGCCAATCAGGAAAAAGATCGAATACATCATGATTCGGCCGATGAAATAATTCACCCGATCAACGATGCGTACATAATGTTTTGCTATCTGGGGCATTCTGTATCCTTATTTTTGGTGGTTTGAACTGCATTTAACGCGCTGGTTAAGGTTGCAGACAAATATTCGGCAACTTTGATCTGATCATTTTTAGTTGCGATTAGATCATTACGGATTTCTAACATAACGTTCAGATATCCGCCGGGTAATGCGTGGCTTTGCAGGGTGTGTGTTACCCCGTCAACGGGGGAATATGGTGCGTTGCGTCGGGTGCGCATTTCTGATTTGCGATCAGAAATTTCTAAAATCGCATCTGCCAGCCGTGAATCCGTGTCGTGCAATATGCCCAATTCAACACTGCGGGGTTGGCCGTTATAAACCGGCGTGAAACTGTGGATCGTGACAATCACAGGCGCATCCAACGCGGCAATCGTATCAGAAAGAAGCTGTCGAAATGGCAGGTAAATATCTTCAGCACGCTTTGATTTCTCCGCGGCACTTAACCCGACATTTGCGGGGATATGATAAATCTCGCTAATTTCACGAATCGCTGTGTCCGATTCAGGTGGGCGGTTGCAATCATAAACCAATCGCGACACCGTGCTTGAAACCAGACGTGCATCCAAAATCTTGGCCATGATCTGTGCCACAGCCATTGCACCCGGATCCCATGCCGCGTGGCTTTGAATTGCTTCTTTTGTTAGTCCCAAATCACTATAACGCGCTGGAATGTTATTGGAGGCATGTTCGCAAACCAACAGAAATGGGCTTGCACCCGCTGGATTTGTTAATATGGCGGCTTCGAAACCATCATGCCTTGTTTTTGAAATGTGATTCATTGCCCCCCCGAATCCCTATTAGCGATTTCTGAAGAGAATTCTTCAGAAAGTGCCTTCATGTCAATATAACTTCTTAATAAACTGTGCAATCCTCATTATATCGTGTAACTGTTGTGAAAAGAAATATGCTTATGAATGAAAATCAACAAACCGTAGCCGAACGATTGGATGCAGCCCGCGATACTTTAACGCGTGCTGAACGGCAGTTGGCGGCCATAATCATGGAAAACTATCCGCTTTCCGGATTGGGATCCATTACCGCTGTTTCCGAGCGGGCAGGTGTTTCCACCCCCACTTCGGCGCGCTTGGTTCAAAAACTGGGCTACAAAGGCTTTCCGGATTTTCAAGCCGGATTGCGCCGCGAGCTTGAGGTGAAAATGTCGGGTCCGATTGCCAAACATAAGCGTTGGAGCGAAGACGCGCCAGAAGAACACATCCTGAACCGGTTTTCTCAGGCGGTTGAAAAGAATATTCGCCAGACATTTGCCCAAGTTGATCCCGACGCGTTTGACCAAAGCAGTGCTATGCTCGCCAACTCCGATAACAACGTATACGTGATCGGGGGGCGTATAACCCGTATCCTGGCTGATTATTTCTTCATGCAAATGCAGGTCATTCGGCCAAATATTACACAGGTTCAGTCCATTTCCAACGCGTGGCCGCATTATCTGTTGAATATGAAACCCGGTGATGTATTGGTCATTTTTGATGTGAGGCGCTATGAAAATTCCTCGCTTAAACTGGCCGAAATGGCGCATGAAAAAGGTGTCAAGATCATCCTTTTTACCGATCAATGGCGTTCACCGATTGATAAATTTGCAACCCATACATTTTCCAGCTGTATCGTTGTGCCTTCGGCATGGGATTCATTGGCAGGGCTGTTGATTTTACTGGAAACCATGATTGG
>CAMZKY010000230.1 GCA_947311455.1 uncultured Marinosulfonomonas sp.
CGCAGATTATTGACGGGTTTCTTAGCCTTTGATCAAGGCCAGAAACCGATCAATATTTTCGTCACTGGCCGACCAGTCACACACCAGACGCGCGTTTAGAACCTCGGTAGGGTCATCGCCGTCAAGCGCGCCGTCCCACAGGTAATATTGCGCGCCTGCACCCTGCAAACGTTGATGTCCGGCGCGCGACCAGCCGCCAAAAATGATGTTGGCCTCGGGTTCAAACATAAAGGATGTGTTTTGGGTTTGCTTTAATCCACGGGTTAATCTGGCCGTGGCAGCATTGGCGGCGCGGGCGTTTTCAAGCCACAGATCATCGGCAAGATAAGCCAGCATTTGCGCCGCCAAGAACCTGTTTTTTGACGGCAAATGCGCCCCGCGTTTGCGGCGCAACTCGAACTCCCATGCGTGTTTCGGGTCAAAGAAAATAACCGCTTCGACCCCCATGCACCCGTTTTTCGTGCAGCCGAAACTGACCGCATCAATGCCGGATTTCCATGTCATTTCGGCGGGTGTGCAACCCAACGTCACTATCGCATTGGCAAAGCGTGCACCGTCAAGATGGGTGGAAAGCCCGTAGGATTTGGCGATTTTGGTGATCGCCTGAATTTCTGCCAAGGTGTAAACCGTGCCGCGCTCGGTCACGATGGTGATTGAAACTGGCCCGCGTTGGGGGCCGTGCACGCCACGGGTTTCTTCGCCTTCGATTGCGGTTTTTAACTGTTTTGGGCCAATTTTGGCGTTGTCGCTGCCCACCAAGGTTAGCTTGGCCCCGCCGCTGAAAAATTCGGGGGCGTTGCATTCGTCTTCATGGATATGGGCGACGGGTGAACAGAAAATCGTGTCGTAAGGATTGGCCAATGTGGCAAGGATCAACGAGTTTGCTGCGGTGCCGGTGGACACCAGATAGACGGCGGCGTCAGGGGACTCGAATAGATCGCGGATGCGGGTGGTGACCTGTTCCATAATCGGATCAGCGCCGTAGGGCATGGCGTATCCGGTATTGGCATCCGCCAGCGCCTGCATGATTTTGGGGTGCACGGGGCCGGTATTGTCAGAAGCAAAAAACATCTAGATGGGTTCCTCTATTAAATGATTTTCCCACTCTTCTTCAGGGACTTCGAATTCGGGGACTGTCCAGCCACGCACCGACATGCCGGCGTCATGCACAGATTCGGCGGTGCCGGAAATTAGCGGATGCCAATCGTATAGGGGTTTGCCTTCGGACAGCAGGCGATAGGCGCAACTGGCGGGCATGAAATAGGCCACCTTATCGATGGTTTGCGGGGTAAGGTGCACACATTCGGGCACAAATTGCAGGCGGATGTCATATTGGCAACAGCGGCAGGTTTCACCATCCAACAGGCGGCAGGCAACGCGGGTAAAAACCACCTCGCCGGTGTCTTCGTCTTCGAGTTTGTTCAGGCAGCATTTGCCGCAGCCATCGCACAGGGCTTCCCATTCTTTGGGGGCCATGTTTTTTAGTGGTACCTTTTCCCAGAATCGCGCGCGCAGACCGTTTCGGTTGATCGGATCAGTCGACATTTTTCAGGATCTCGCGGGCTTTGACGCAATCGTCTTTCATTTGCATAATCAGTTTTTCCAGCCCTTCGAATTTTACCTCGGGGCGCAGGTATTCGATCAGGGCCACCGACACATGCTCGCCGTAAATATCGCCTTCGAAATCGAAAATATAGGTTTCAAGATTGGGTTTGTTTTCACCAAACATCGGGCGCACACCCATGCTGGCCGCGCCGATATAATTGCCGGTAAAAGGCCCGCTGAGGATATCCAGTTTCACCGCATAGACGCCCAGCTTTGGCTGGTGTAACCCGTCGATTGACATATTTGCGGTGGGAAAGCCCAGCTCGCGCCCCCTCTGTTCGCCCGGGATCACTTCGCCGTCAATCCGGTGCCAATGGCCCAGCATACGCGCCGCGTCGCGGGTGCGGCCTTCGGTCAGGGCCTGACGGATCGAGGTTGACGAAAGTTCGCCTTCGCCGTCCTCGATCAGATCACTGACCGTGACCCTAAAACCCATTTCTTTGCCAAAGATTTCAAGGTCTTGCGCGTTTCCGTCGCGCCCTTTGCCAAAATGGAAATCTGCACCGACAACCACATGTTTCAGCCCCAGCCCATCGGCAATAACCGTCTGGGCAAAGTCGCGGGCCGGTAGGCTGGACAGGGTGTTGTTGAAATTCATTTCATAGAGCATATTCACCCCGATTTTATCCAGTTGATTGGCGCGCGCCTCGGCGCTCATCAATCGAAACGCCGGCGCGTCGGGGGCGAAATACTGGCGGGGATGGGGTTCAAACGTCATCACGCCCAAGGGGGCATTTTGGCGAATGGATTCTTGGCGGGCAATGTCGATCACGGCTTGATGGCCCAGATGGACGCCATCAAAATTTCCGATCGCGGCAATGGCGCCGCGGTGGGTGGAATCAACGAACTGATAGTCACGAATAATCTGCATAAGGCTGGTTAGCCTTAGGCGCGGGTGGGTGCAAGTACCAAGGCGTCGCCGGTGATCACAGTGGTGTCGCCCACCACGGCCAGACAATCAAGTTTGACGCGGCGTTTTTCGGCGGTGATGTCGGCAACGGTAACGGACGCGGTAACGGTATCGCCGATGCGCACGGGGGCGGTAAAGCGCAGGTTTTGTTGCATATAGATGCTGCCGTGGCCGGGTAGGCGTTCGCCGATCAGGGCCGAAAACAGGCTGGCCGACAGCATCCCGTGGGCGATGCGGGTTTTAAAGATCGAGTTTGCGCCCGCCTCTTCATCAAGGTGAAGCGGATTGTGATCCTCAGACATTTCGGCAAACAGTTCCACCATCTGCTGGCTGATGACCTTGGTCAGGCTGCGGGTCAGGCCGATTTCAAGATCTTCCAGATAAATCGTGCCAATGTCTTGCGGGTTCATATCGTAAATTCCTGCGCTAGTTCACGCAACAATATTGCTTTGCAGGTGCAGAAAGTCAAACCTTAATAAATGGTTAACGCAATTCCCCGATTGTATAGGTGGCCTCCAACATTTTTGTTTTAAAATAGGCCTTTAGCGCGGTTTCGTCCGGCTGGGGCGGGGTGCCTGCGGTTTTTGTTTCAGTTAAGGCAAGGCCACCCGAGATGAAAAGCGTATCCATGTCTTCGCCAATTGCGCCTAAAATATCGGTTTTGATTCCATCGCCGATGCACAGAATACGATCGTCCGGTATA
>CAMZKY010000231.1 GCA_947311455.1 uncultured Marinosulfonomonas sp.
ATCATTTTTTGCCTCGTGTTCCGAGCAATTGAACCGAGGCGTTGGCTAAAAAACTCCGTTCCACCGTCGGCTGGCAGGGGTGTTTCCACTCCGAGAAGTAACCAGCTGGCCGATCTTGGCGTGCAGCTTCTCGATCTGCGCCCCGTCATCCCGCCCGGGTTCTCGCCCCCGCCTGGAAAATGCCGTGGCCATGTTTTCAATCGCGGCCCGTTTCCATGTGCCGATTTGCGTCGGATGCACGCCATACTTCTTCGACAGCTCCGCCATCGTCATGTCTTCGCGGATCGCCTCAAGCGCAACTTTGGCCTTGAATTCGGGCGAGTGGTTCTTTCGTTTCGTCATTCTGAATCGTCTCTCTCGTTAGTCGATCCATCTTAACTGCTGGTCCGAAATTCCGCGACCACCTCTGGCTAACGTGGATCACGCAGCAAGTAAAGTCGCTGAAGCTGGGCACTCAGGACTTATTTTCATCTATGGGCCAAATGCCAAACCCGAAGCCGACATGAGCGCTTTGGTGGAAGAATACGAAGGAAAAGGCTTTAATCTTACATTTGTATCAGCGAAGGCTTTTGCAGAAGGCGTTATTTCACTGGCTCCAAGCGTAACACCTGCGGTGGTGGTCGAACTGCTGAACAAGCACTTGGCGCTCACCCGTGCGAAGGAAGTAACAATCCATCACTGTAAGGAAGTCATTGATAAAATGTGATTTTCACAAAGGTGAATCACCTAAGCTCAGTATACTGTGCTTGTACTGTATTTGGCATAGAAACATTTTACTTCTCGACACCTAAAAGTGACCTAAGTTATTGTTATCATAGAATTTGTCTGGTGCCCCCACACGGACTCGAACCGCGGACCTATTGATTACAAATCAATTGCTCTACCAGCTGAGCTATAGGGGCACTTGGGGTGATTTAGCGGGAAGTTCTGTGTCTGGCAAGCCCTGTTCAGCATCATTTTTCATTTGTTTTCTCCAACCTGGTTTTTGTTGCTTTTCGCTAACAACAAAACTGCCGACATGCCCATTGCAATAACCAGCAAAGCAGCCGGAGAGGCTTGGCCTATATTTTCAAGTGAAGCTTGCTCATAAACCAGCGTTGAAAGGGTGTTAAAATTGAATGGGCGCAACAGTAATGTAGCTGGTAATTCTTTTACGCTATCAACAAATACGAGCAACAGCGCAGTGGCGATTGATCCTCTGATCAGTGGTGCATAAATGTTGCGCAAGGTTGAGCCGCTGGTATTGCCAAGGGACCGTGCGGCCATCGGCAGGCTCGGAGGGATACGCCCCATGGCCCCGTCAATTGCGCCTTGCGCAATAGCGAAAAACCGCACAGAATAGGCTAGGATAATTGCAAACCCTGTACCTGTTAACACTAAGCCGATATCAACGCCTGTTGCCCATTCCACGGTGTCTGCCAACAGATTATCGGCATAGGCGAGGGGGATCAGGATAGCGACGCCCAGAACAGCCCCGGGGGCGGCGTATCCGATTGTTGTCATGGGTAACAGTTTTTGCAGCCAAGGCCGTTTTGACAGACGCACGCCATATACCAACACGATTGCTGCCAGCACCGTAGTGAGGGCCGCTATGCCGCCAACAGTGACGGTATTTAGCAACGCACGCAAAAGATCGGTGTTTGCCCAGTAATCCGTATTTTCAATTGCATGCGAGATCATCACCCCTACGGGCAATATAAATCCGATCAGGAAAGGAATTGCACACAGCGCAAAAGCCATCCACTTAACCGATCCTTGCAGCGTTGAGCGCTCGATTTTGCGGGTTTGTCGGGCGTTAGTATGAAAACGCGAGTTTTTACGCCCCGTTTTTTCCAATCCGACCAACAGCAGAACCAACAACAAAACCACACCCGAAATCTGCGCGGCACCGCCTGCATTGTTTGCCTCAAGCCATACGGTGAAAATACCGGTGGTTAACGTTTGTACAGCAAAAAATTCAACTGTGCCAAAATCGCTAACAGTTTCCATCATCACAACCGCAACGCCCGCAGCGATGGCAGGGCGCACCAATGGTACGCCGACACGCCAAAATCGCTCTAGCGGGCCAATGCCTAGTGTGCGCGCAACTTCTAGTGCACCGCCGGATTGTTCGCGTAAAGCTGTGCGGGCCAACAAATACACATACGGGAATAGCGACATCGACATCACCAGAATAGCCGAGTTCATTGACCGGATTTGAGGGAACCAGTAGTCGCGCGAGCTGTTCCATCCGAACACTTCACGCAGCGCCGTTTGCACAGGCCCCGCATATTCCAGAAAATCAACGATCGCATAGGCGCCGATGTAGGCGGGTACCGCAAGCGGTAGTAATAGCAGCCATTCAAACAGTCGCGATGCAGGAAATCGGTACATAACGATAAGCCAAGCGGCGCCCGTTCCAACGACCGCCGTAATCATCCCGACAGATAGCATAAGGATGAGAGAATTTAGAAAATAACGGGGTAATGTGGTGCGTAAAAGATGCGGCCAAATGTTATCAGCGGGAAAAAATGCAATCCACGCGACCGACACAATTGGCAAAATGACCATTATCGCGATGGCCACCGCCAGCACTGGCCACAGCTCAATCGAAAGTTTTTTACCCGAAACGGGCTGTTTTATCGTTTTTTGCGCATTCATTAACCGCGAGTTACCGGAAACCGCTTACACTGTCCAGAAAAGCGCTTATATAAACATAGCGTAATTGATTAAAGAGATTTTGATGAAAGTTGCTTTCCATATTGGTGCGCATTGCACAGACGAAGACCGGTTAATCAAATCGCTGCTGAAGAATCGTGAACAGCTTTCAAAATCCGGGATCATTGTTCCCGGGCCTAGCCGGTATCGCAACCTTATCCGACAAACCATTCAATCGCTCGATGGATCCGTCATTACGATTGAAACCCAGGAGGCGTTGCTGGATGCCATTATTGATGAAGACAAGGTTGAACGATTGATCCTGTCCAGCGAGAATTTTTTGTCTTTTCCAAACTGGATTTTTGGTGGCCAATCTTTGTACACCACTGCGGGTGAACGGATACAGAAGCTGGCCGGATTATTTGCAGGATCCGAGACCGAGTTTTTTTTGTCAATCCGCAATCCTGCGACGTTTATTCCCGCTGTTTATGCGCACACCAAAGACATTTCATTTGCCGATTATTTGCGCGGGGTAAATCCTTATACTGTTTCATGGGCAAAGATTGTTGCAGAGATTAGGCAGTCGAACCCAGATAAACGACTTGTGGTGTGGTGTAACGAAGACACGCCGATGATTTGGACACAGCTTATGCAAGTTATTACGGGTGCGGACAAACAGTTCGCTTTCGAAGGGCAGCTTGATCTGTTGGCCGAAATTATGACACGGGAAGGGTTGCAGCGATATATTTCCTATCTAAAAACCCACCCGCCGCAAGACGACGTTCAGGCAAGCCGCATAATCACGGCTTTTTTAGATAAGTTTGCTGTTGATGAAAAAGTAGAAGAAGAGCTTGATGCGCCAGGTTGGACATTTGAGTTGGTTGAGCGGATCACCGACCAATACGAGCTTGATATTCAGCGGATTGCAGAAATGCCAGATGTTGAGCTAATCGAGCCCTAAAACGAGGCCAAACGGACATCGCCAAGCGAAAAGGCGGTGTTGCCTACCCTGCTTTCTTTAAATCGGCGATCATTTTATCAATGTTGCCCCGACGTTTATCCAGCATTGCGCCGATTTCCGTGCGTTCCGTCAAGAGCATGTTGATGCCTTCGATGAACATATTAAAGAATTTATCCTTACCGGATTTATCCGATACCAAAAATTTAACTTCAAATGGTGCTTGGCCTTTCAAATGGGCCATGGATTTCACTTCGATAAAGCTTTTGACTTTGCGTGAAGATTTAACCACCACTTTTCCACCAATGAAAACGCGGAATTGCTTGCCGTATTTACGTGCGATATAGCCTTGAAAGGCTTTGGTGAACTTTCGCAATTGACCAGAACTTGCCGAGCGTGCATCAGCACCCAGCGCATAGCGGGCCATCACCGGAATATCGGCATATTTGGCAAATAGCTTTTCGAAATCCTTAATCATGCTTCGCTCTGATTTTCCAGAGCTGATAATTTTGTTAAGGTCAGCCACTAAAAGATCCACTAACGAACGCGCTTTACTTTCTGAAATGGCAAACGCCGGAGAAGCAAGCGCTGCAATCGAAATTGATGCGAGTCCAAGGGAAAACCCGCGGCGAGAAAGCTTATTCATAGGGGTCTGCGTACGGATCATCATTATCATCTCCTTGGTCGGCTGTTTGGCCAAGTTTAAATCGGCGGCTTTGAAGATAGAAAAGCCGTGCTTGGGCGTAACTATCTGCACTTTCATATAGGATGGAATCGATTGTATCTGCAAACCGATATCGCGAATCCAGCTTGGATAGGCCTTTTACCACCGGCCCCAGATATTTTTCGGGCGATGGCGCTTTAAATGTAAGCGGGTTAGTGAAAACATCAACCACCATCCCAATCATGTCACGCTCTGTTGAAGGGCCGAGGAAGGGCAATTCGACGTAATTTCCTTCGGGAACACCCCAAATGTGCAGGGTTTCGCCAAAATCTGTTGGGTCTTCATGCAATCCCATGGCACCCGCTGGATCAAGAATGCCCCCAAGCCCAACGGTTGTATTAATCGCGAAACGTGTTGTGTTGCTAAAAGCGCGCAAAATTCGAAGCTGCAGGATGTCGTTCATTACCACACTGGGTAAATTCAGATTGGAGGCAAAATTCCCAACGCCTTGGCGAATTGGGCCTGGAACACCATTTCCATAGGCACCAGCAAGCGGTTTTACCAGATCTTTATCAAGATCACGATTGGCGGCATGAACGGCGCGGTTCTGCTCTTCGTATGGGTCGACAAACCCTTTTGGTGTGGGCGCAGTGCACGCAGCAATGTTAAAAACAATTGCGCAAACAAAGAAAACCCGTATAGATTTTACCATTAAGTTAGAAGTATTAAACACGATTTGTCTCGATTATTAAGTTTGTTTCCTGAAATAAGCATTGTTAGAGTAATGGATAGTCAAATAGATAACCTTGTTCTACCTCTGTGGCAGTTTGGTTACAAGTTTTGGGAAAAACGTTGAATTCAAGGGCAAGGAACAGAATGCGGACAGTAAATGATACAAACGGCCGTGCGGAGCTAAAAGAAATGCGGCGCAAAAGCCGCTCTCTTTTTTGGCTTGTTGCGCTATTTAGCGTATTTGTAAATATTTTGATGCTGACCGCCCCATTGTATATGCTGCAGATCTATGACCGCGTTTTGGGAAGTCGATCCGAAGAAACCTTGCTGGCACTATCAGTTTTGGTGGCGTTTCTATTTCTGGTGATGGGCCTGCTTGATTATTCGCGTGGGCGTATTCTGGCGCGCATCGGTGCGAAATTTCAGGCCAATCTGGATCAGCGCGTTTTTTCTGCGGTTCTGCAAGCCAGCTCAAATGGGCGTGGAAACGAATATGCGGCAACGGGGATGCGTGATCTTGAATCCATCCAGCGTTTGCTTTCTTCGCCGGTTTTGGCATCAATTTTTGATATCCTGTGGACACCACTGTTCATCTTTGGAATTTTCTTGTTTCATCCTTGGCTTGGCTATTTGGCCATCACTGGGGGTGTAGCACTCCTGATATTGGCCTTTTTGAACCAGTTTATTAGCCGAGATCCAATTCATACAGCCAACAGTTCCAAGTTTAAATCCGATCAAATGGCAGGACAAATGCGCACCGAAGCCGAGTTGGTTCAAAGCCTTGGCATGCGCCAATCTTCTTTTGATCGTTTGTCTGTGGCCCGCGATGAATCGTTGTCATCGACGATAAATGCATCAGATATATCTGGTGGATTTTCTGTTTTAACAAAAACTTTCCGGATGTTTTTGCAGTCGGCCATGCTGGGTCTGGGCGCCTATCTGGTGTTGCAAAACGAGATGACAGGCGGTGCTATGATCGCCGGTTCAATTCTGATGGGGCGCGCACTTGCACCGATTGAACAACTTATCGCGCAATGGGCGATGGTTCAGCAAGCGCGCAAAGGCTGGAAAAACCTTTCGATATTATTGTCTGAAACACCAGCAGAGCGCGCGCGCACGTCGCTTCCAACACCCAAAGCGCATCTGAAGGTTGACCAGCTAACATTGCTGCCACCCGGCCAACAACAGGCCGCGCTGCAAATGGTTAGCTTTGAGGTGAAGCCGGGACAGGCCCTTGGCGTTATTGGCCAATCAGGTTCGGGGAAATCATCGTTGGCCCGTGCGATCATGGGTGTGTGGACACCAGCACGTGGTAAGATACGTTTAGACGGTGCGGCGCTGGATCAATATGATCCAGATGTGCTGGGCTCATATATCGGATACCTACCGCAGCGGGTGCAGCTATTTGATGGCACCATTGCCGAAAATATTGCGCGCATGGCCATCCAGCCAAATGATGAAGCCGTTGTATTGGCCGCCCAAAAGGCCGCCGCACATGATATGATTTTGGAATTCCCAGACGGGTATGACACCGTGGTGACAGCGAATGGTGGCCGCCTATCCGGTGGCCAGCTTCAACGTATCGGGCTGGCGCGTGCCATGTATGGTGAACCGGTAATTCTGGTGCTTGATGAACCAAACTCAAATCTTGATAATGATGGCTCAATTGCGCTGAACACGGCGATCAAACAAATGAAAGCAGCGGGCAAAGCCGTAATCATCATGGCGCACCGCCCTTCGGCCATCCAAGAATGCGAAATGATCCTGATGCTAGAAGGTGGCATCGTCAAAGCATTTGGCCCCAAAGAAGACGTGCTTAAGTCCATGGTTAAAAACCATGCACAAATTGCCAAAATGCCAAACGCCGGAGGTGTATCATGAGCACTCGAGAAACAAAGGCTTGGTCCGCAGGTAAACCTGTATTCATCGGCCTTTTGACCCTTCTTGTTCTGGTTGGAGGGTTTGGATACTGGGCGGTTGCCGCAAATATCTCTGGTGCGATTGTGGCCAGCGGGCAAATTCAGGTTGAACAGAACAGACAAGTTGTGCAGCACCCTGATGGCGGTGTTATCGAAAAAATACTGGTGCGTGAGGGTGATCTGGTTTCTGCAGAAGACGTTTTGATCACGCTGGATCCAACGCGATTAGCATCGGAATTAACCGTGGTTGAAGGGCAGCTTTATGAATATCTGGCGCGTCGTGGCCGTCTAGAAGCCGAGCGAGACGAAAGTACCAGCATCCAGTTTGATCCTCTTCTGCAGTCTTCTGATGCGCAAGACGCCAATGCGCGTGATCTTATGGAAGGCCAACAACGCCTTTATGCAGCGCGCCGCAAAACGTTGGCGCAAAATGTCGAACAATTGCATAAACGCCGATTTCAAATCCTTGATCAAATTAAAGGTTTGGTTGCCCAACAAGATGCCATGAAAATCCAGCTAGGTTTGATTTCGAAAGAACGAGAAAGCCAACAAACCTTGTTTGACAAAGGGCTGGCGCAGATTTCACGTATATTGGCCTTACAGCGAGAAGAAGCGCGGATGTTTGGTGTTGTGGGTGAACTGGCGGCCCAAAAGGCCCAGGCCGAAGGGCGTATCACCGAACTTGATATCCAGATATTGCAACAAACGACCACGCGTCGCGAGGAGGCGATCACTGCCTTGCGTGATCTTCAGTTTAACGAAATGCAATTGCGCGAGAAACGTCGCGCATTAATAGAACAGCTGGCCCGTCTAGAAATCCGCGCACCTGTATCAGGCGTTGTTTATGGATTGCGATTCTTTGCACCACGTTCTGTGGTACGGCCTGCTGATCCCTTGCTATTTTTAATACCTCAAGATCGGCCATTGGTTATCGCTGCAAAAATTGAAACCATTAACCGCGACGAGGTATTTGTCGGCCAAGAAGTGTCCTTGCGCTTTGCGTCACTTGATACGCGCACCACTCCAGAATTAAGAGGGCGCGTGGTTAGAATTTCACCGGATGCATTTACCGATGAAAATAGTGGTGTATCTTTTTATAATTCTGAAATTACCCTTTTGGATGGTGAAATCGAAAAACTGCCGGAAGGAACCGTTTTGACACCAGGGATGCCGGTTCAGGCCTTTATTCGCACCAATGATCGTTCGCCTTTAGCCTATCTGATCAAACCATTTGCCGACTATTTTGCGAAAGCATGGCGCGAAACCTGAATTTACTGGCCAACACCGTGAATAAACGGTTATAGCGACGCGAAAGACAGCTTTGCGGAAGGAAATGTAATGACTGGAACGATTGATGCACGTCTAACAGAGCTGGGAATTGAGCTTCCTGACGCGCCTGCGCCTGCCGCAAATTATGTGCCGTTTGTGATTTCGGGTGACCTTGTTTTTGTGTCTGGCCAAATTTCCAATGGGCCTGATGGCTTGATCATCGGGAAACTGGGCGACAACATGGATGTGGATGCGGGTGCTGCTGCGGCAAAAACCTGTGCGCTTGGATTGGTTGCCCAACTAAAAGCGGCTTGTGGCGGCGATCTTGATCGTTTGGTGCGGGTTGTGAAATTGGGCGGTTTTGTGAATTCAACATCTGATTTTACCGATCAGCCCAAAGTTATCAATGGCGCCTCCGATTTTCTGGTTGAACTGTTCGGCGATGCCGGCCGCCATGCGCGCGCTGCCGTAAGTGCGCCGGCGCTACCTTTGGGTGTTGCTGTTGAAATCGAAGGCATTTTCCAAATCAAATGACCAAGCTACCCGATCCGTTTCTAACACGACCGCTGGCGCATCGTGGGCTTCATGATGCGCACAAAGGATGCATTGAAAATTCGCGCGCTGCGTTTCAGGCGGCAATCGATGCCGGCTACGGAATCGAGCTGGATGTTCAATTGTCTAATGACGGGCAGGCAATGGTTTTCCATGATTATGAGCTATCGCGTCTGACTGGCGAAAAAGGCCCGATCCGAATGCGAACCGCCGCCGCGTTGAAAAAGATTGGCCTTACTGGTTCTGACGAAACCATCCCATCCCTGCCTGAAATTCTGGATCTTGTCAAAGGCCAGGTGCCGGTGCTGATTGAAATCAAAGAACAGGATGGCGCAATGGGGCCTGACGTGGGGATTCTGGAAAATGCGGTTGCCCGGGCGTTGGTGGGTTATTCCGGCCCCTGTGCGGTCATGTGCTTTAATCCGCACGCGATTGATGCTTTTGGCCAAGCTGCACCCAATGTTGCGCGCGGTCTTGTTACTGGCCCGTTTACCTCGGATGATTGGGTTCTGATCAAAGAGCCAATGCGCGAAAGCCTGCGAAACATAGAGGCCTATGAACGTGTCGGCGCATGTTTTATTAGCCACCGTTTTAACGATCTAAACCGCCCACGCGTGGCTGAACTAAAGGCCAAAGGCGCGCGTGTTATCTGCTGGACAGTGCGCAGCACGGAGATTGAAAAAGACGCGCGACAAATCGCGGATACAATCACTTTCGAAGGCTACAAAGCCGAAATACCGCTTCCATAGCCCTTTTATCCGCAGTTGAAACTTTGACAGCCACGTCTGGATGTGGATAGTAGAGAAGCGCCAGCACGGCCAAACTGTCAGGGAGGGATTCGACAGGTGGGCAGAAAAATTCTTTTGATCGAGGATGAGCCAAACATCGTCGAAGCCATTTGCTTTATCCTGAAGCGCGATGGCTTTATCGTTTCGCATCATGCCGACGGCACTACAGCTTTGGCCGCGATAGAACGGCATAACCCTGATGTTATCATTCTGGATGTAATGCTTCCGGGGCGGTCCGGCTTTGATATTTTGCAAGATCTTCGGAGCGTGCGTTCGGATCTGGCTCCGCCTGTTCTTATGTTAACGGCACGTGGACAAGCCAAAGATCGTGAATTGGCGGCGCAATATGGCGTGCATACGTTTATGACCAAACCATTCTCTAATTCCGAAATTCTGGACGCCGTGCGCGCGTTAAGCAAGCTTTGAGAAAACCGTCCAAACCCCTTTACCAAGCCCGCGATCACTACCGCAAATCGCGCCTGCACGATTCCGCGCGTCTGTTGCCATTGTTTGGGCTATTTGCTTTGATCTTGCCCGTTTTTTGGGGCGATACTCCGGATCACGCGCGCGAAACATCGTCAAGCGGGCTGTATCTATTTGGCGTCTGGATGCTTTTGATTCTGGTTGCCGCACTGCTTTCCCGACGTTTGATTGGTGAGCAAGATAACGAAAGCGATACCGAGGCTGGCAGGTTCTGATGGTTTCGTTCAATTTGTTGATTTTTGTTTGTCTGGCCTATGTTGTCGCTCTTTTCCTGATTGCCTTTTTGGCCGAACGCCGTGCAGATCGTGGCGAAGCAGGCTGGTTGCGATCTTCGCTGGTTTATACGCTTTCTCTGTCGATCTATTGCACAGCCTGGACATTCTATGGTGCGGTTGGCTATGCGGCGCGTTCGGGGCTGGAATTTTTGACCATCTATTTGGGGCCAACGCTGGTTTTAGTGGGGTGGTGGTGGCTGCTGCGTAAACTGGTGCGTATCGGGCGTAGCCAAAGAATTACCTCGATCGCGGATTTGATTTCATCACGCTATGGAAAATCCAATTTCCTAGGGGTGATCGTTACCATGATGGCGGTGATCGGCACCACGCCCTATATCGCGCTGCAGCTGCAATCAGTTACGTATTCATTTGCTGTGTTCGCCGTGGGTACGCCCGCCAATTGGTCTTTGGATCAACTCAATCAGATTGCCCTGTGGGTTGCGGCGGGGCTGGCGGTTTTTACGGTTTTATTTGGGACACGTAATCTTGACGCCCATGAAAAACATCATGGTGTTGTCACGGCGATTGCAGTCGAAGCGGTGGTGAAATTGTTTGCCTTGTTGGCCGTGGGGGCGTTCGTGGTTTGGGGGCTGGCCGATGGGGCCAGTGATATATTGGTACGAATTGATGCGTCGGATATCGCCAAATGGGACATAATTCCAAGCCGCTGGATCAGCCTGACTTTTCTAGCAGCCGTTGCGTTTATTACCTTACCCCGCATGTTTCAGGTGATGGTGGTTGAAAACTCTGACGAACGCCACGTTGCAACGGCATCTTGGGCGTTTCCATTGTATTTGTTTTTAATGAGCTTGTTCGTGGTGCCGATTGCGGTGATGGGGCTAGAAACCTTGCCCAAGGGGGCCAATCCGGATTTATTTGTTTTAACTTTGCCGTTGTCGCAGGGGCAAAACGGGTTGGCGATGCTGTCTTTTCTTGGTGGATTTTCGTCTGCAACGTCGATGGTAATCATGGCGGCAATTGCACTGTCGACGATGGTGTCCAACCACATCGTTATGCCGATCTGGTTTGGCTTATCCAAACGCGGCGCAACACTCTCTGGTGATGTGCGCAGAGTTGTATTGATGGCGCGACGTATTTCAATTGCCGCGATCCTTGCGCTTGGTTATGCGTATTATCGTATTTCCGGTGGTGGCGGCGCGCTGGCAGCAATTGGCCTGATTTCGTTTGTCGGCGTGGCGCAATTTTTACCTGCCATTCTAGGCGGTATCTTCTGGCGCGGTGCAACACGGCTTGGGGCCGTCTCGGGGCTTTTGACGGGGTTCGGGATTTGGGCCTACACCCTGTTTTTACCCAGTTTTGAGGGCAGCTTTATTCTTTCGGATGTAGTGCTGGCCAACGGGCCTTGGGGGATTGAGTGGCTTCGTCCTCAAGCATTATTTGGCGTCACAAGCCTTGATCCGCTTGTGCATGCTTTTTTCTGGAGCATCGCCCTGAATGCTTTTGTATTTTGCATAGGGTCACTGGTTAGCTTTCCGTCACCACAAGAACGTCTGCAAGGGGCGCAATTTGTTCGCGTGTTTGATCTAAGCTCAAACACCGCAGGGTGGGTTTCGCAATCGGCTGAATCCGAGGAATTGCTTGTTATGTCACAACGTATCCTCGGCGCAGAACAAGCACAAAACCTGTTTCAAAGCAGTGCTCAAAAACAAGGCAAAACCGGATATTTACCTGATACCTCACCTGATTTTCTACAACGGCTTGAACGTGAACTTGCCGGATCAGTTGGGGCTGCTACTGCCCATGCCATGGTTGCGCAGATTGTTGGCGGGGCATCCATTTCTGTCGAGGATTTGATGGCGGTTGCAGATGAGACCGCCCAGATGATGGAATATTCCAGCCAGCTTGAAGCCAAATCCAGCGAGCTGTCAAAAACCGCCCGCCAACTGCGCGAAGTAAACGAAAAACTGACGAACCTGTCGGTTCAAAAAGATGCCTTCCTCAGCCAGGTCAGCCATGAATTGCGTACCCCGATGACATCTATCCGCGCCTTTTCAGATATTCTGCTTCAAGGTGACGATATACATCTAGCCGAACGGGCAAAATATGCGGGTATCATCCAGACCGAAGCGATCCGGTTAACACTGCTGCTCGACGATTTATTGGATCTAAGTGTTCTGGAAAATGGACAGGTTGACCTGAAAATACGATCTGTTGAATTGCGCGATGTGATCGATCAATCAATCAGCACATGCGCCCCGATTGGATTGGACAACAAACTAAAAATTTTACGCTCGTTTGCTGATGAAAAAATACAATTACAAACTGATCCAGACCGGCTTTCACAGGTATTTATCAATCTAATTACCAACACGCTAAAATACTGTGGCGCAGACTACCCCGAGCTACGGATAACTGTTCGCAGGTTGGGGGATGGGATCGAAGTGGATTTTTGCGATAATGGCCGTGGTATCCCTGTTGAAAGCCAGCCTTTGCTTTTTGAGAAATTCTCGCGCTTAGGGGATCAAAAAGCCGCCGGAAGTGCGGGGCTGGGATTGGCGATCAGCAAGGAAGTGATGAAAAATTTGGGAGGGGGAATTGCCTATCTTCCTGGTCAAAGCGGCGCTGCATTTAAAATTACGATGCCAATCAAACTTTCAAAATGACCTGTTAAAATCAATAAATTCTAAACTAAATTCCGGCTATCCTGAGGCGTAACTGAAATGTATTGGCAGCCAATTGGAAAACAGTTCTGAAAAATCAACACTAAAGCGCAAAGCCAATGTTGGCCGAATGCTGGCGTATGAACAGGGGATGACCCCTGCCAAGGCCTTTCGATTAGGCTTTTCTAAATCAGCCGAAGAACAGCTAAACATCGCAGCTGTCGTTTTGGGGATAGATGAGCATAAGATTTCATTGTCTGAAGTCCAGAAAATGATAGGCAGCGATATGTTGTTGTTGCAGCTGGATGGCCCAAACGATTCGCGCGGAGTGGTTGCGATTGACCGGGAGGTTATGACTGGTTTAATCGAAGCGCAAACCATCGGCTATGTTACAAATAAAAAAGCATCAGATAGAACACCAACCAAAACCGATGGGGCAATGTGTGAAACATTTCTGAATTACGCTTTTGATGAATTCACAGCACTGATGTTTGACGTTAAATCCATCGAATGGGGATCAGATTTTCAAACCGGTGCATTTATTCAAAGCATTCGATTGCTAGAGTTAATACTAGAAGACGTGCCCTATATATTGAACAAGGTGAATATTGATCTGTCAGAAGGTGCAAAACAGGGCGCAATGTTTCTGGTATTCCCTGCAAAAAGCAACACTTCGCTTATCGAGAGCCAAAACACACCAGTGGATGATCAGGCGGGTTGGTCAGAAACATTAATGAAAACGGTTGGCGTTAGCCGCGTGCATCTAAATGCGATTTTGCATCGCACGCATCTTTCGTTAGAACGGGTTAGGGCGTTGCAAGTCAATGATCTGATTGATGTTCCGATGTCTGCGGTATCCGAGCTTCATCTTGAAGGCGCAACCGGGCGGTGCATTACGTTGGCCAAGCTGGGCCAGCAAGATGGGTGTCGTGCAGCAAGGATTCTAACGACGGTTGGTATAGCCACTGAAACGGCCCCCACATCACCTCAGGAAAACGTTGCGCAGGTGGCTTTGGCACCGATGGCGGAGCAATTGGTGATTGAAACTGATATGTCTGATCCGGAAATCCAGCCTATTGGCGATTTACCACAAATCGACATTACGGATACGCCAATGCCCATGGCTCCCATGACGGGCGATTTGCCGGATTTGTCTATTGATACTGCCCTTCCAGATTTGGAAGCGTTAGATGATCTCGGCACTGAATAGCCTGATGAAATGGAAGGTATTCCAATGGCGGCGATGCCGGTGGAACCGGAAGTTGGCTGATTTGATGCGAATCAGGTAATGACATGATTTTGTCCACAGGCTATTATGTATAAAAAAAGAGTGGGCCAATTGTCATGAATAGCGTTGTCAAATATACAGTTCGAGATGGAATTGCAGTTATAACCATCAACAATCAGCCGGTGAATGCCTTGGGGTTCGATGTGCGCGATGGGCTGATTAATGCAATTAACGCTGCAAACAATAACGGCGACGTTAGCGCAATTCTTTTGCGCGCGCAGGGCCGCACCTTTCCGGCGGGTGCGGATATCAAGGAATTCGGCCTTCCACCGCGTGCACCGTCTCTTCCTGATGTTTGCAACACGATCGAAAACTCTTCCAAACCAGTTGTCGCGGCTATTCATGGCACAACACTTGGTGGGGGCTTTGAACTGGCCCTTGCTGCACATTATCGCATTGCCCACAAAGACACCAAAGTCGGGTTTCCCGAGGTTAATTTAGGGCTGTTGCCAGGTGCGGGCGGCACCCAACGATTACCGCGTTTAAGCGGCGGCCTTCCGGCGCTAAATTTGATCATGACGGGCAAGCAGGTTAACGCGCAATTTGCCTTAAAGCGAAACATGATTGACGCGATCAGCGAGGATAACTTGCTGATGGTTGGTCTGAAAATGGCGTTGAAACTGGGACAAAGAAAAACGCCTATTACCGCAACAAAAGATCGACGTGATGGAATGCAAGATCCGGTATCTTATCAAAAAGTAATGCGAATGCGCCGCAGCGAACTTCCTGATGACGGGATGTTTGTGCCCGGCAAGATTATCGATTGTGTCGAAGCAGCGCTGTTGCTGCCATTCGAATCCGGCTTGGCGTTTGAGCGTGAGATGTTTGAGGATTGCCTGGCGTCTGAACAATCCAAAGCCCTGCGCCATGTTTTTATCGCCGAGCGTAAGGCAGCAAAAATCCCGGAGCTTGAAACAGGCACTGCACGCGATGTCAAAACCGTCGGGATCGTTGGCGGTGGTTTGATGGGGGCTGGCATTGCAGTGGTTATGTTGACCGCGGGAATGACGGTAAAAATGATTGAACGGGATCAGGAAAGCCTGCATTTGGGCCTGTCGCGGATCAAAGCAATTCTGGACGGAAATCTATCCTCTGGCCGGATCACAAAAGGCGCGCACGAAGCGCAGTTGAACCACCTTTCCGGCACCTTGGATTATAATGATTTCGCTGATGTTGATTTGGCGATTGAGGCTATTTTCGAAGACAAAACCGCCAAAGAAAACGTGTTTAAAAACCTGAACAATGTCCTACGGGACGACGCAATTTTGGCCACGAACACCTCCTATCTGGATATCGATGAATTGGCGCAAACCGTTGATCGGCCTGAAAACGTCATCGGCCTGCATTTCTTTTCCCCCGCCCATATCATGAAATTGCTAGAGGTGGTTGTGGCAGGCAAGACATCGCCAGATGTTGTGGCCACGGGCTTTGCACTGGCTAAATCTATCCGAAAAATTCCTGTTCGCGCGGGTGTAACCGATGGATTTATCGGCAATCGCATTTTCAAAGCCTACCGCGCTGCCGTTGAATTTATTGTGGAAGACGGGGCAAGCCCCTATCAGGTGGATGCGGCGATGCGGGCGTTTGGATTTAAATTGGGGCCGTTTCAGGTGTTTGATCTGGCGGGTCTGGATATTGCCTGGGCACAACGAAAACGCGCCGCTGCAACGCGTGACCCCAAGGCGCGTTATGTGAGCTTTGCCGATAAAATATGTGAAAAAAACTGGTTTGGCCGCAAAACCGGGCAAGGGTATTACACCTATGAAAAAGGCGTGCAGATTGGCAAAGAAGATCCTCGCGTGTTGGAAATTATTGTCGCTGAACGCAAAGCGCAGAATATCCAACCCCGTGCCTTTACGGATAAGGAAATTCAAGATCGGGTGCTGGCTGCGATGATCAACGAAGGTGCGCGCCTATTGGACGAAAAAATCGCCCTGCGCCCGTCAGATATTGATGTGGTGATGATCCATGGATACGGGTTCCCGCGCTGGCGTGGCGGGCCGATGAAACAGGCCGATATTCGGGGGCTTATCTATGTGCAAAGCAAATTACGCGCACTGGAAAAAGAAGAGCCATTGTTTTGGAAACCATCCGGTTTAATCGGTGATCTGATGAAAAACGGAAAAGGCTTTGATGCGTTGAACGGCTAGGAAAATATGATTCCGGCCACAACAATCATCAGCCCGATCATGGAAATAAACAAAGCGATCATATTGATTAGAACCAATGTTTTAAGGCGCAATCTCATCTCGTCTTCGGACAGGTTTGCGCGCTTGGCTTTGAATACCATGACGATACAATAAACAATCCCGATCACGCCAATCAACGATACAACCGCGCCGCCCCAAATTACAAAATCCATATCGTGCCTCCTGTTTTATCAGGCCCTATCTTATGTGGGTGGATTGGGCAAGGTGGTGAAAGGGGCTTGCAGCGATGGGAATGGCACTTTAGAAAACAAGGCCTAAACAAACATGAGGCAGCAAAAATGAATGAATCATCAAGTGATATGAGCTATCGGGTTACCGCAGATGAATTGCGTGCCTTCGTTGAGCGGATCGAGCGTTTGGACGCCGAAAAGAAAGACATTGCCGACGCGCAAAAAGAAATAATGGCCGAAGCCAAAGGCCGTGGCTATGACACCAAAGTTATTCGCAAAATCATTTCAATCCGCAAACGAGATGCCAACGATTTGGCCGAAGAAGAAGCGGTTTTGGAAATGTATAAAGAAGCACTTGGCATGTAAAAACCGTAGCGTTTTTTAAAGATTTGAACGCTCTGAACGCAGGTTCGGGGCGTTTTTGCTGTTAATGGCGTGAAAACCTTTATTAATAAGGGGATTTCGCAAAAATTGCTGTATGGCAAACGTATGGCAAACGTATGGCAAGCGTATGGCAATTTTTCGGGCTTTGGCGGATTAATGGTGCGTACGGCGAAATCGATTTATTGGCTAAATGTCTCGCGCGCCGATAATGCGCGGCAAGCAATCGTGTAAACCGTTAAGGCCGTAAACCCGTATGCCCCCCATGCAAACAGGCTTGGCCAGATCATACAGATGGTAAAAAACGCGATAGTTTCGGTGCCTTCAATTAACCCAACCGCATGAAAATGAGATTTTTCGCCATTGGTGATGCTGGATAAATCATGCTTCTCCGCCAAAATCGCAAAGCCCAGAAAACTGGTTGCATTCAGGAAAAAGCTGGCCAGTAAAACTGCGCCTGCAACGGCATTTTGCGCA
>CAMZKY010000232.1 GCA_947311455.1 uncultured Marinosulfonomonas sp.
AACGCCGCCCGCCCATAGGCAAACATCACCAGCGCCGCACAGCTTGCAAACGGGTTTGATCCATCAGCTAATCAACATATCCGGTCAGTGCCGCGTTTGGATAAGGCCATTTTGTGCAGCTTTCGGATGGTCAAGCGGGCAGGGGGCGCGTAATAAGGGGCATTGTCAAACACGGAGCGCCCGCATGTCTTTTACCCTTGCCACATGGAATATCAACTCGGTTCGCCTGCGCGAGGCGCTGGTGATTAAATTGCTAAAGGAAGAGGCACCGGATGTTTTGTGCCTGCAGGAGTGTAAATCTCCGGTGGATAAAATGCCCCGCGACGGGTTTGCCGCACTGGGCTATGACCACATGATCGCCAATGGGCAAAAAGGCTATAACGGGGTGATGATCCTGTCGCGCCTGCCCATACGCGAGGTGGCGCGCCATGATTTCGCAAATCTGGGCCATGCGCGCCATATTGCGGGGCAGCTGGAAAACGGCGTGATCATTCACAACCATTATGTGCCAGCGGGGGGCGATAAACCGGATCGCGAGATCAATGAAAAATTCGGGCAGAAACTGGATTATCTGACCGATATGCGCGACGATTTCATTGCCAATCCACCGCAACGCGCGATTTTGGTGGGCGATCTGAATATTGCGCCGCTGGAAGATGATGTCTGGAGCCACAAGCAATTGTTGAAAGTGGTCAGCCACACGCCGATCGAGGTGGCGCATCTGGACGAAACCCGCAACGCCGGAAACTGGGTGGATGTGACCCGCGCCGATATTCCCGACGGCAAGCTTTACAGCTGGTGGTCATACCGCGCCCGTGATTGGGATGCCGCCGATAAGGGCCGCCGCCTGGATCATGTGTGGGCCACGCCCGATATTGCCGGTTCTGCTCATTCCAGCCGCATCGTGCGCCATGTGCGGGGCTGGGAAAAACCCAGCGATCACGCGCCGATATTTGCCACGTTTGATATTTAAGCCGGATCAACCCACCATCTGTCAGATTTGACGGGATCCCCAAGGATCACCCGTTCGCCCATGCGCGGCGACAGGAACGGCACCCCGTCATTCTGGGCCAATGCTGCCAGTTGAACCAGCGGTTCGTTCCACGGGTGAAATGCCAGACAGAATGATCCGTTATGGATCGGCATCAGGGTTTTGGCGTTGATGTCTTTGAATGCTTGCAGGGTTTGGGGTGGGGTCATGTGCATATCGGGCCACGCCACGTCATAGGCCCCGCATTCCAGCATTGCCAAATCAAACGGGCCGTATTTTTTGCCGATTTTGGCAAAGCCAGTGAAATAGCCTGAATCGCTGCCAAAAAAGATATTGGTGCTTTTGAAGCGCAGGCAAAATGACGCCCAGAGGGATGTATTGGCATCGGTTATACCGCGCCCTGAAAAATGCTGACTGGGGGTGGCGGTGATCGTAAGGCCGTTGATTTGGTGATTTTCGTGCCAGTTCAGCTCGGTGATTTTTTCGGTTGGCACACCCCATTTGCGCAGATATTTTCCGACGCCCGTCGCGGTTATAAAATGCGGCACCTTATCAGCCAAATGTTTGATTGTGGCTTTGTCCAGGTGATCGTAATGGTTGTGGGAAATGATCACCCCTTGCAAAGCGGGCAGGTTATCCAGATCAATCGGCATATCGTGGAACCGTTTTGGCCCTGCAAATGGAACAGGCGAGGCGCGTTTTGAAAACACGGGATCAATGATCCAGTACTCTGCGCCAAATTTTATTAAGATAGTCGAATGGCTAAGGCGGTAGAGATGGGGTGCGGGGGTGGCGCGTTGTGCCTCAAGATCAACCGGATCTATCGCCACCACCGGGATTGCGCCCGTTGGTGTGGTGTCAGCCGGACGTTTCGATATCATCTTGCGGGCAAATGCAATCTTTCCCAAATCAGGTGCAATTTGCGGGGCAGGGGGGATGTTTACAAACCTGCTATTTTGGCGATTGCCGGAGTTTGTCATGCTTGGCTTTCTTGTGAAAAAGGGCGTCGTCAAAGAATTACCGTTCAAATGGTAAAGTTGAAAGCGGATTTGTGGTGGTTGGCATGTGTTCTCCCAGAACGATACGCGGGCAGGAAGCGTTTTGGCAGTGATTTGCACACACCGAACGCGCTGGCGTATTCGACAAAGCCCGCAAGGCTGAACATTAGGGGCGCGCCTATATTCCTGATGGCAAGCTTTATAGTTGGTGGCCCCACCATGCCTGTTTTTATCAGGCCAGCTGCAAGATGAAGCGCGTTCTAACCATCTGAAATGATAAGAAATGGCAGTGGGGTTTTGACTATCCGAGGAATCTAGGATTCCGGAATCGTGGTTTTGTCGGGCTTAGGGCGTAGACCTATAAATATCACACCACTGGCGGGAGTGTCGCGAAATATCAATGGTTTGGGGCGCGCCGGACATAGTGGCTCTATGCGCAAGCGGCCCACGCCATTGATCTGAAGCGACATTCCCGTCCTTCGGATTTGGCGGATTTCGCCCGTGAGAACACCTTAACTCACTGATAATCAACCAGATTAGGGCGATCGTTAAGTTATCCTCTCGAACAAAACCTGCCAAACCAGTGATGTGATATTTATAGGTCTACGCCCTAGCCCGACAAAACCACGATTCCGGAATCCTGGATTCCTCAGATAGTCAAAACCCCACTGCCATTTCTTATCATTTCAGATGGTTAGAACGCGCTTCATCTTGCAGCTGGCCTGATA
>CAMZKY010000233.1 GCA_947311455.1 uncultured Marinosulfonomonas sp.
ACCCGCGACAAATCCTTGTCAGCGCAGTTTGAACATTCCATTGGGGTAACGGCAGATGGATGCGAAATCTTTACCCTTTCACCAGCAGGGAAATTCCATCCCACCTATGGGTAATCCGCGACCTCAAGTATCGTAATCCATGTTTCGCCGTAGCGGCGTTGATCGTGTAGGTCAAATCCGTGAGGTGCATATTGTGCGGTGTTTTCTTCCCATATTATCAAGGCGTTATCAGAAATCCATCCACCCGCCATTGCCGAAGTTAGCGCCTGTTTTCCAAGGTCTTTACCATAGGGCGGATCAAGGAATACTAGATCGCAAGGCACATCCTGATGGGCTGACAATTTGGTGGCGTTACTTGTCAAAACCTTGGTGGTGTCGCGATCACGCCGCGTTAATTTGATATTTTCGCGGATCAGATTTTGGGCAGCGCGCCCATCGTCGACAAAGGTGCAATGGGCCGCGCCGCGCGATAGGGCCTCAAGCCCCAAGGCCCCCGTTCCGGCAAATAGATCAAGCACCCGCGCCCCAACAATCGGGTTGCCATAGGCCCCGCCTAGCAGCACCGAAAACAGGCTTTCGCGCACACGATCCGAGGTGGGGCGCAGATGGGCCTTGCTGTCGCCTTTGCCCACCGAGGCAAGTTTCAAACCACGTTGGGCACCGGCAATAATTCTCATGCTTTTAACAGGGCTTTCAAATCGGATTGCGGGTCGGAAATAATGGTTTTGTCGGGCGATTTTCCCGCCTCGATCAGGCGCTTGCCAATCATATAAGCGCGCGCGTCATTCATCGCATCGACCGCCAAAAGGGTGTTACCTTGGTAATACCAGTTTGATTGTGCGCCGTCTTTTTCACCTTGCCGAACGATCACATTATCATAGCCGGTGTTCAGCCCCGCGATCTGCAATTTCACCTCATATTGATCCGACCAGAACCACGGTTTGGCGGTATACTCCACGCCAGCCCCCAACATGTTTTGCGCGGCAATTTCCGCCTGCTCAATGGCATTGGGGACGCTTTCCAAACGGATGCGGGTATCGCGGTAGGGGAAGGAGGCGCAATCGCCTGCGGCCCAAATATGCGGATCGGAGGTTTGGCCTAAGGCGTTGGTTTTTATACCGTTTTCAAGGGTTAAATCAGCCTGCTCTGCCAGACTGGTTTCAGGTTTGATGCCGATTCCGGTGATAACAAAATCAACAGGGATTTCAGTGCCATCGGACAGCGTTGCGGACGTTACCTGCGCATCACCGTTCAGGGTTTTCAGGCCCACGCCCTCGCGAATATCAACGCCATGGCCCTTGTGCAGAGCGCGGAAAAAATCCGAGGTTTCGGGGGCGGCGACGCGTTGCAGGATGCGGTCTGCCATTTCAACCAGTGTGACGTTAAGGCCCAGTTTGGAGGCCACTGCGGCGGCCTCAAGCCCGATATACCCACCGCCAACAATCAGCACATTTTTGCCGCTGGAAAATTCGGGTTCCATGGCGTCGATATCAGCCAGAGTGCGCACCACATAGACGCCATTTAGATCGCCTCCAATGGCAGCGGGCAGGTGGATCGGGGTAGACCCTGTGGTGATCGCCAGATCATCATAGGCAAGGGTTTCATCACCAATCTGGATGGTTTTTGCGGTGGCATTTATCGCGGTTACACGGGTATCGGTGCGCAGGGTAATGCCTTGTTCCTGATAGAAATTTTCGGGCCGCAGATACAGGCGTTCGCGCTCCATATCACCCAGTAGATAGGCCTTGGACAAGGGGGGGCGTTGATAGGGGAGTGCGGGTTCGTCCCCAATCAGGGTGATCGACCCGTCATAGCCCAGATTGCGCAATTTGGCGGTAAGGGATGCGCCGGCCTGACCCGCGCCGATGACGATTATATGTGGCATGATGAGGTTCCCGAATGCTGTGTTGGGGGGAACCTATTACGATGTGCATGAATTGGAAAGACAGATAAAAGTTAATCGGATTTAGGGGATGTGCGCATATCGGCGTTAAAGGTTCGGAAACCTGTGTAAAATTAGGGGGTTAGGCGATTTTTGCTGTATGGCAAACGTATGGCTTACGTATGGCAAGCGTATGGCAATTGGGGCCAGTTTTCGGGGTTAACGCAGCGAACGGTTGGTTTTGTTAAGAATTGGAGCCACGCACCGCATTTCAACGGCCTTGCACAGAGAAGAGCCACCACAGACATCCGGTATCCGTGGCGGCGCGCAGTTTTACTCTGCCGGGTCTGGTTGCCCGAACGGTTTGGCGTTCGGTGCGGGTGCCTCTGACATGACGGGTTTCACCCATCTTAGGCGCAAGGCGTTGGTCAACACAAATACCGATGATAACGACATCGCGCCTGCGGCCAGCATCGGTGACAGCATGATGCCATAAAACGGATACAGAATGCCGGCGGCGACAGGCACCAACACCACATTATAGCCAAAGGCCCAAAACAGGTTTTGTTTGATGTTGGTCATGGTGCGTTTTGAAATATCAAACGCATTGGTGACGCCGGTTAGATCACCCGACATCAACACCACATCTGCGGCCTCGATCGCGATGTCGGTGCCTGTTCCGATGGCGATGCCAACATCCGCGGTGGCCAATGCAGGTGCATCGTTGATCCCGTCACCGACAAAAGCGATTTTGCCGTTACCGCGCAGATCGTTCAGGGCGGTGACTTTGCCATCGGGCAACACTTCGGCCACCACATGATCAATGCCCAGTTTGCGGGCAATGGCGTCGGCTGTGCCGTGGTTATCGCCGGTGATCATCGCCACCTTCAGGCCCAGATCATGCAGCGCGGCAATGGCGGCGGGGGTTGTGGGTTTGATCGGATCAGACACGGCCACAACGGCGGCGGCTTGGCCGTCGATTGACACATAAAGCGGGGTTTTGCCATCTTGGCCCAAGGCGCTGCCTTGGGTTTGTAGATCACCAAGGGCAATGCCTTCTTTTTCAAACAAACGATCCGCGCCGATCAGGATGGTTTTCCCATCGGCGACAGCTTGCACGCCATAGCCCGTGATTGAAGCGAAATCAGATATATCCGGCAAGGTTAGATCACGGGATTTGGCAGCGCGTAATATGGCCTTGGCAATCGGGTGTTCGGATGTGGTTTCAACAGCGGCGGCAAGGCGCAGCACCGCGTTTTCATCCATGCCGTCGGCTACGGTGAAATCTGTCAATTCCGGATGGCCCAGCGTCAGCGTGCCGGTTTTATCCAGCGCCACGATATTGGCTTCGTGTAGCATTTGCAGCGCGTCGCCTTTGCGAAACAAAACCCCCAATTCAGCGGCGCGCCCCGTGCCCACCATGATTGATGTCGGCGTGGCAAGGCCCATGGCGCAAGGGCAAGCGATGATCAGAACAGAAACACCGGCCACAATTGCGAAACTAAGGGCTGGATCAGGGCCAAACAGGAACCAGACCAGAACCGTGAGCGCAGCGGCAACCAGAACGGCGGGCACAAAGATGGCGGTGATTTTATCGACCATGCCTTGAATGGGCAGTTTTGCGCCTTGGGCCTGTTCGACCATGGTAATGATTTGCGCCAGTGTTGTATCGGCACCCACGCGGGTGGCGCGAAACGTCAGCGCGCCCGCGCCGTTAATGGTGGAGCCAACCAGATCGGTGCCTTTGGATATTTCAACGGGGGCAGGCTCGCCGGTGATCATGCTTTCTTCGACAAAGGATGTGCCTGTCAGAACCTCGCCATCCACGGCAATTTTTTCACCCGGATGAACGTGGATGATATCGCCCACGACGATTTGATCAATGTCGATTTCAGTCACAACGCCGCCCCGTTCAACACGGGCGGTTTTGGCCTGAAGCGACACCAGTTTGCGGATGGCTTCGCCAGTGCGGCCTTTGGCGCGGGCTTCAAGCCAGCGGCCCAGCAGGATCAGAACGATAATCACCGCGGCAGCCTCGAAATACACATTGGCGGTGCCTGCGGGCAGGATTTGCGAGAAAAATGTGGACACAATCGAAAAACTGTAGGCGGCGGCGGTGCCAAGGGCGACCAGAGAGTTCATTTCCGGTGCGCCTTTTAACAGGGCAGGAATGCCTTTTTTGTAGAACCGCAATCCGGGGCCGAACAGCACCAGAGTGGTCAGGACAAATTGCGCATAGCGGCTGTTTTGCTCGCCAATAGTGGCGTTCACCCATTCGCGCACACCGGGGATAAAATGCCCGCCCATTTCCACCAGAAACACCGGCAGGGCCAAAATGGCGGCGATTAGGGTTGCGCGGCCCAAGGTGGTGATTTCTTCGGCTTTGCGTTCGTCTTTGCTGGCGGATTGTTGTTGGGATTTGATTTTGGCGGGATAGCCGGACTCGGTGGCGATTTTGATCAGTTGCGGCACCGAGGTTGCCTTGGCGGCATAGGTGATGGTGGCGGTTTCGGTGGCAAGATTGACGGAAACATCAATCACACCTTCGGAGGCGGCAAGGGCGCGATCAACGCGGCCCACGCACGAGGCGCAAGACATGCCTTCGACTTCAAGGGTGACGGATTCGATGCGGGCGGGGTATCCGGCGGTATCAAGGGTTTGCACAATTTTGGCGGCGTTTACGTCTTTGCCGTAAGATACCTGCGCGGTTTCGGTTGCAAGGTTAACAGAAACCTCGGTTACACCTTCGATCCCTTCAAGGGCTTTTTGGGCGCGGCCCACGCAGGAAGCACAGGACATGCCTTCGACTTGGAATGTGGTTTGGTTGGACATGGTGTGATTCCCGTGCAGAAATTTGAAGTCCGGATTTAGATGGGGGTTCTAGTGACGGGAAGGTCAAGGGTCAATTGCAGGAATTTGAATATTTCCGCAATTTTAAGCGTTTCGAATCAGGGTTTCACCAACTTGAAGTTTCGGGGCAAGGGCGATGCGCGTTTCGGCTGTTTCGCCTTTGGCACGTTTGGCGATAATTTCAGCGGCGCGCCTTCCGATTTCAAAACGTTCCGCGTCAACGGTGGCCAGCATTTGCGGCAGACCACGCAGCAATTCAACACCGTTAAATCCAGCCATGCCCACCTGCCCCGGCACATCAATGCCTTGGGCGATACAATGCAACAACCCGCCAGCGCCGATGATATCGTTTGAATAATACAGGAAATCCAGTTCGGGGGAGCGTTTTAGAATAGTTTCTGTCATCTCGCGCCCCTTCACCATGGCCGATCCGCCGGAATAGTATTCCTGATCGACAATCGACAGGCCCGCCTGCTGTAAGGTTTGGGTGAAACCTTCGAACCGTTTGCGGGCG
>CAMZKY010000234.1 GCA_947311455.1 uncultured Marinosulfonomonas sp.
CGGCATTCGGTGATCGTTACATTTTCATTGCGATAAAGCGCGTCAACACGGGCGTAACGTGTGCCGGGGCCCGAGCGCACATTGACCGGCGAACGCGCATATCCTTCGGCCGCAAAGACGCTGCTGATTGATCCGGTGAATGTCATTGCAGCAACGGCTGCGGCCAAAATCATTTTATAAGTTTTCATTGTAAAATTCCCTCAAAAATATTTGCAAAATATCGCGTCAATTATGAGTGCAATAAACAGCCAAAACCCGAAACGCACCAGTCAGGGTTTCCTTACGTTGGGAATTTTTTGTGCCGTGATCCTGATTAATTCGAATTTGGAGCAAACTTAAGCCCAGTATACTTGACGTTTTATCGCGCCTTACAAGCCCACAGTTATCAGAGCAGCTTCAAATTTTTTGACTTCAGGGCGAACGAGCTGCCATTCAGTATTCTCTTCCCCCGCAAATTCCGGAAAAATGTCGGCTAACTCTTGCTGCACCTCGATCTCCTGCCGCTCTGCAGCATGGCCAGGAAAATAGCTTTCAGTGGGAACCCCGTTCGAGATAATGATTTCGTGGTCATCAAATAGAAGATGGATATACTCGATAGTCCGGCCAGCTTGCGCAAATATTGTGTCGCCGTTTACCAAATGCTTTGCACTTATCAGCACCTCATCTAACCCAAAATACAACTGCGCCTGCCACCCCGTTAACAGCACACGATGTAATGGCGATACAAGTAAATCCCTATTGTTCCCGATCGCTCCTTTGCAAAATTTTATTGGTGCCAAATGGCCCTGAGCCGGAACAGATTGACGTCCGATCCATTTAAGGGTTTGCAATCCGTTATCACGGGTTTTGATTTTATCACCTGGCTTAAGTGTTTCAATCAGCCGGTCTCCGTGTTCAGTTCTAATCATTGTTCCGGGCGTAAAACACGGGGGGCCAAGCTCCACAACTGTTGCGCTTGTACTTCCGGTAACGTAACTTGATGATACAAACGTCCCGGAAACCATGACCGAGCCATCAACTGGCGAAAACACCTGAGTTCCATTTGCTAAATAAAAGGTCACCCCGGTATATGTTATATTCGGCCCCCCACCTGCGGGAGAAATTGTAACTGTATCACCATTGTACGCAGAAGTTATATCGGAGCCATTGATAGAATCCCCACTTGGGGGGTCAATCACACCATCATCGTTCGTATCGATATAAGTGAAATTTTGGACAACAAGATTTGTTCCCGCAGGAGGCGGAGCATATGGATCAATAACAAAAAACTGATCAGTATATGTGGTTGACATAAATTCTGCCTGAAATGTTCCCCCCCAGGGAAACATACTCAAGGCTAATTGTAGCAAAATATGACCAAAATAAGGCAGACTGCCTTATTTTGGGAAACAATAGCCTAAAAAGTGCCATTCTTGCGGTATTTTAAAGACAGTATTCCAGTTTTTATATTATACATACAAGGCCGAGCCGCATAACGCGGCTCGACTTCTATTTAAATTAGTATTCCTATTCAGCCGGAACAGCCGCGTCTTCGATCCCCAAAGGATGAGGGATGCTTTTCAGCATTTCGATCGGGCAAATCTGCACAAAATTCGCAACTTCCCGATCCCAGTGATGTAAAATATCGGTCGCTTTGCGGCTGCCGGTTTCGGCGGCGTGGCGTTCGATCAGCCCTTTTAACTGCTCCTGCCAATGGGCCACCGTGACCGGACAGGTCACAAGGGTTTCGTGGTTCATCAGATCATCGGCCAAACCATCAGGATCATACAGATAGGCCATGCCGCCGGTCATGCCTGCGCCAAAATTGGCCCCGATGCTGCCTAAAATCACCGCAACACCGCCAGTCATGTATTCACAACCGTTGCTGCCACAGCCTTCGATCACCACCTGCGCGCCCGAATTGCGCACCGCAAACCGTTCACCGGCGCGCCCTGCGGCAAACAGATATCCATCCGTGGCCCCGTAAAGAACCGTATTGCCGATGATGGTGTTATCGGCGGCCACAAGCGGGCTGATCATTGGCGGACGCACCACAATCGTTGCCCCCGACAGGCCTTTGCCCACATAATCATTGGCGTCACCCGACACTTCGATCTTCAGGCCCGGCGCGCCAAACGCCCCCAAAGATTGCCCCGCCGATCCGGTCAGTTTTACCGTCAGGTGATCATCTTGCAAACTGTTACGCATCCCGAAATTCCGCACGATATGGCTGGACACCCGCGTGCCGATGGTGCGGTGGGTGTTTTGCACCGCGTAATGCAGCTGCATCTTTTCACCGTCATTCAGGAACCGCGCCGCGTCTTTGACGATTTCGGCGTCCAGTGTATCGGGCACCTCGTTACGCGGTTTATAGCGATCATATTTAATCGCCTCGCAGGCATCCACGCTGACCAAAAGCGGGTTCAGATCAAGATCATCCAGATGCGAAGATCCACGCGACACCTGCGATAGCATATCGGCGCGACCAATCACATCATTCATCGATTTCGCGCCAAGGCTGGCCAGAATTTCACGCACTTCTTGCGCATAAAAGGTAATCAGGTTCACAACCTTGTCGGCGGTTCCGGTGAATTTGGCGCGCAAGCGTTCATCCTGCGTGCACACCCCGACAGGGCAGGTATTGCTTTGGCACTGGCGCACCATGATACAGCCCATAGAAATCAGCGCCGCCGTGCCGATACCGTATTCTTCGGCCCCCATCATCGCAGCCATGACAATATCGCGCCCGGTGCGCAAACCGCCATCGGTGCGCAGGGTTACCCGTTCGCGCAGATTGTTCATCGCCAAAACCTGATGCGCTTCGGTCAGGCCCATTTCCCATGGCAGACCCGCATATTTGATGCTGGTTGCGGGCGACGCCCCCGTGCCGCCGTTATGCCCCGAAATCAGGATCACGTCGGCTTTGGCCTTGGCCACACCTGCGGCAATGGTGCCCACGCCAGACGCGGCCACCAGTTTCACCGTAACCTTGGCGCGCGGGTTGATTTGTTTCAAATCGTAAATCAGCTGCGCCAGATCCTCGATTGAATAGATATCGTGGTGCGGTGGCGGAGAAATCAGGGTCACACCTTTGGTCGAATGACGCAGACGCGCGATCAGTTCGGTCACTTTCATGCCCGGCAATTGGCCGCCTTCGCCCGGTTTGGCCCCTTGGGACACCTTGATTTCCAGTTCTTCACACTGATTCAGGTATTCGGCTGTTACGCCAAACCGGCCCGAGGCCACCTGTTTGATCTTGGCCGACGGATTATCGCCATTGGCTTCGGGGGTGAAATGCGCCGGATCTTCGCCGCCTTCGCCACTGTCTGATTTCGCACCAATCCGGTTCATCGCCACATTCAACAGCTTGTGCGCCTCGGGGCTAAGCGCGCCCAAAGACATGCCCGGCGTCACAAACCGTTTGCGAATGCTGGTGATGCTTTCCACCTCTTCAATCGGGATTGGCGCGCCAATAGGTTTGAAATCCATAAGATCGCGCAAATGAATTGGTGGATTGCTTTGCATGGCTTTGGAATAGCGTTTCCAAATCTCGAACGAGCCGCGATCACAGGCGGTTTGCATCAGATGCATCGTGGTTGCGCCCCACGCGTGGGTTTCTTCGGATTTACGAGATTTGTAAAATCCCCCAATCGGCAGCACGTTTTTATCAGAAAGCCAGCCTGCGGCGTGGATTTTGCCCAGCTTGCGCTGGATACCATGCAGGCCAATGCCGGAAATACGGCTGACCATGCCCGGGAAATATTCGGCAACCATGGCGCGCGACAGGCCCACGGCCTCAAAATTCAGCCCGCCACGATAAGAGGAAATCACGCTAATTCCCATCTTGGCCATGATTTTCAGCAGCCCGTAATCAATTGCCTCGCGATACTTGGCCACCGCTTCGGTCAGGGTGCAATCCAGCAAGCCGCGCTCGATCCGGTCGGCAAGGCTGTCTTCGGCCAGATAGGCGTTAACCACAGTTGCACCACAGCCAATCAGCACCGCAAAATAATGCGGGTCAATACATTCAGCCGAGCGCACATTGATCGAACAGAAAGTGCGCAAGCCTTTGCGGGTCAGGCCGGAATGCACCGCAGAGGTGGCCAGAATCATCGGCATCGGCACACGGGTTTCGGATTGGTATTCATCGGTTAAAACCAAATGACCAGCGCCGGCGCTGACCGCATCTTCGGCCTCGGCACGGATACGATCCAGTGCGTGTTGCAGACCGTGCTCTTCATCCACATCAAAAGAGCAATCAATGTTCACAACCCCGTCGCCCAGATGCTCCATGAATGTCGCAAATTGCGCGTTGCCCATGAAGGGGCTTTCCAGCACTACAATTTCGGTTTGCGCGTTGCTTTCGTCCAGCACATTTTTCAGATTGCCAAAGCGGGTTTTCAGGCTCATCACCCTAAATTCGCGCAGGCTGTCGATGGGCGGATTTGTGACCTGAGAAAAGTTCTGGCGGAAAAAGTGGCTTAGCGGGCGGTATTTGGTCGACAAAACCGCACTTGGCGTATCGTCGCCCATGCTGGCCAGCACCTCTTTACCATCTTCGGCCATTGGCGCCAGAATTTGCTCAAGCTCCTCAATCGAATAGCCTGCCGCAATTTGGCGTTTGCGCAGCTCCTCGCCTTCGAACATTACTTCCTCAGAGATGCCCGCAAGGGTGTCTTCCATGTCGTGGATGCTGCCCACCCATTCGCCAAACGGCTGGCTTGCGGCCAGTTTGTCTTTCATTTCCGTATCACGGAACAATTCACCGGATTTCATATCCACCGAAATCATCTGCCCGGGGCCAAGCGCGCCTTTTTCAACGACGCTTGCCTCGTCTACAGGCACCATTCCGGCCTCGGATCCGGCAATCAACAGCCCGTCACCCGTTACCGCATAACGCATCGGGCGCAAACCGTTGCGATCAAGGCCCGCACAAACCCAGCGACCATCGGTCATGGCAAGGGCGGCGGGGCCGTCCCATGGTTCCATCACCGAATTGCAATAGGAATACATATCGCGCCATGATTGGGGCAATTCCACGGCTTGTTTGCTCCAGCTTTCGGGCACCAGCATGGTTTTGGCCATCGGTGCGTTGCGCCCCGCGCGCACCAGCACTTCGAACACGGAATCAAGCGCGGCAGAATCGGAGGATCCATTGGCGATGATCGGTTTGATATCATCGGCCAAATCGCCAAAGGCCGAACTTGTCATGCGGATTTCGTGGCTTTTCATCCAGTTGATATTGCCCTTAAGGGTGTTGATTTCCCCGTTATGAGCCAACATGCGGAACGGCTGCGCCAACCACCATTGCGGAAAGGTGTTGGTGGAATAGCGCTGATGATAAATCGCAAAAGCGGATTCGAATTTTTCGTCCATCAGATCAGGATAGAATTCGGCCACCTGTTCAGCCAGCATCATGCCTTTGTAAATAATCGACCGGCACGACAGCGAACACAGATACAATTCAAGCACCTGCGCAGCGGCGGCGGCTTTTTCGATGCGGCGACGGATCACATAAAGCTCGCGCTCGAACGTATCTTCGTCAACGCCTTTGGAGTTGGAAATCAGGATTTGTTCAATCTCGGGGCGGGTGGCATTGGCCTTTTCGCCCAAGCAACTTACATCAACCGGAACCCGACGCCAGCCATAGATATAATAGCCCATGCGCAGCACTTCGGCTTCAACAATGGTGCGGCAGGTTTCCTGCGCGCCAAAATCGGCACGGGGCAAAAACACCTGCCCCACGGCAACCAGTTCATCCAGACGCGGTTCATGCCCCGTGCGCCGGATCTGGTCATAGAAAAACTGCACCGGAATTTGAAGCAAAATGCCCGCACCATCGCCGGTTTTGCCATCCGCATCCACAGCGCCGCGATGCCACACGGCCTTGAGCGCATCAATGCCGTTATCCACCACTTTGCGGCTGGCTTTGCCATCCACCGACACCACAAGCCCCACGCCACAAGACGAATGTTCATCCTCATGGGCATACATGCCATTATCGGCCAGCCATTGGCGTTTTTCGTCTTCGGCCTTGGCCCAGTTCAGATCATAGTTCATCTTTTATCTCCAATTCCGATGCCATTGGCCCGGTTAATTCTGACATCATTGCCTCGCAGCCATATTCAGGCTGATCCGACATAAATCCTGCTTCACCCGGTTCGATAAACAAAACCGGCGTGTCGTCGTAAGAGCGGGTTTCACCATCCACTGTTTCGGTTTCCTGACCGCTGAAAAACAGCCGCCATTTTGTGCTGATGTATTGCGTGCCAGCGTTCGTGGCCGAATACCCGTTCGAGGCCACAGATTGACTGGAATATTCAGTCACAAGCAGGGTTTCCCCGTCAATGGTAACCTGTTTGCCAGTCAGGTGATCAATGCCGGTGATCCGTTCCTGAAAGCTCTTGCGCCCAACGGGGTAAATCGTTTGGGAAAAATCATAGGTATCGCGTTTATAATCCAGTAATTCGGTAAAAGAATTAGAATCAGGCGCGCCATCATTAATCCGGCTTGTAGTGCCACTGCGCAGATTTTCGCTTTGCATCCAGCGAAATTCATCATCGACCTGTTGCAAATACACGGGGCCTTTTTCATCAATTTCAAGCAGCCACCGCATGCCTTTTTCATCCCCCTCGCATGTCCAATAATGCTCTACCGCGCAGGAACGCATTTGCATGGTTAAAAATGGCGTGCAGCCTTTGGGCGGCGTGTAGGTGCCGGCAGTGGCGGCCTCGGCCCCCAGAAGCGCAATCATCGAAACCAATTGAAACAGTTTCATTTTTATCCCTCCTCTATGCCGAACAAAGCCAGTGTGGCTTTGGTATCCAGCCGTTCGCGTGTGCCTGCCAATAGAATACTGTCAGACTGTGCATCTGTATAAATTTCCCGCGCCAGTTTCAGCCCGCTGGTGTCATCCAGCAATCCATACGGCATGTGATAGGTGCCGGAATACGGGCCTTCCATGGTGACGCGGTAATACAGGTTCGAGCCGCATTTATCGCACCACGCCCTTTGTGCCCAATCGCTTGATTGAAAGGTTTTGATATTGTCGCCGCCTTCAAAGGTGATGCTGTCTTCGGGCACCGTCAGGCCCAGCAGCATTGATCCGGCCCAGCGTTGGCACATTTTGCAATGGCACGCGCCAAATTCAGGATTCAGATCACGGATGGCGAAATGCACCGCGCCGCAAAGGCATTGTCCTGTTCTGTCCATGATATCTTCCTTTAAATTGGTCATCAGATATGACCTGTTTTTCTATGATGCATTTTAGAGCCATACAATATGCCATACGCTTGCCATACACTTGCCATACACAATCCATACAGCGGTTTTCGCGATTATTCTGCTGCCACCGCGCCCGTAGTGTTCAGATAATCCAGCATCGAAGCCGCCGCGTCGCGCCCATCGCGAATGGCCCACACCACAAGGCTTGCACCACGCACAATATCGCCCACCGCAAACACCCCGTCCATCGGGGTGGCGTGGGTGGTGAAATCGGCCTTGATGGTGCCCCAACGGGTGACTTCAAGCTCCGGTTCTTTCCACAGGGTCGGCAGGTCTTCGGGCGAAAACCCAAGCGCCATAACCACCAGATCGGCAGGTTCATCATAATCCGCGCCTTCGATCACTTCGGGGCTTTGACGGCCCGAAGCGTCCGGCGCGCCAAGATGCATTTTTTGCACCGTTACCGATGTAACCGGATCGCCCTTGAAACCGGCAGGCGCGGTTTGCCAGACAAATTCAACACCTTCTTCTTCGGCGTTTTGCACCTCGCGTTGGGAGCCGGGCATATTGGCGCGGTCGCGGCGATACAGGCATTTCACACTGTCGGCACCTTGGCGAATGGCGGTGCGCACGCAATCCATCGCGGTATCACCGCCGCCGATCACAATCACGCGCTTGCCTTTGGCGTTTAGTTCGCCGTTTTCGTATTCGGCCACTGTATCGCCAAAGCTGACTTTGTTGCTGGCGGTCAGGTAATCAATCGCCCGCACAACGCCTTTGGCATCTTCGGTTTTTTCGTTTAGTTTCCGTGATTTATATACACCTGTGGCAATCAGAACCGCGTCATGCTGGCCCTTGATCGCCTGAAAGCTCAGATCTTCGCCCACGGTGCAATTCAACACAAATTGAACGCCGGCTTGTTCCAGCTGATTGATGCGCTTCATCACCACATCTTTTTCCAGTTTAAAGCTGGGAATACCGTATGTCATCAACCCGCCACCGCGATCATAACGATCATACACCGTGACCTGAACACCGGCTTGGCGCAGGGCATCCGCCGCCGCCAAACCGCCCGGGCCAGCGCCGATAATGCCGACGCTTTCGGGCCGTTCGGATTTTGGCGTGTTGGGCGTTACCCAGCCGTTTTCCCATGCGGTATCGGTGATATATTTTTCAATCGCGCCGATGGTTACCGTTTCATGGCCGGAATTTTCGATCACGCAATTACCTTCGCACAGGCGATCTTGCGGGCAGATACGACCACAGATTTCGGGGAAGGTGTTGGTGGCTTGCGACAGCTCGTAGGCCTCTTTTAGGCGGCCCGTCGCTGTCATGTTCAGCCAATCGGGAATGTTGTTGTGTAAGGGGCAATGATTTTGGCAATAGGGCACGCCGCATTGGCTGCAACGGCTGGCTTGCTCCTCGGCCTTGGCGCGGGCGTACTCTGCGTATATCTCATCGAAATCCTGATTGCGTAAAGTGGCCTCACGTTTGGCGGGCATATCCCGTTTCACATCCACAAATTTCAACATCGGTTGCTTGGCCATACCAAAATCTCTCCAATTCAATTCCCCCCCCGCGTTTAAACGGGTTGGACAGAAATGAAAAGGCAGCATTGCTGACCTAATGCAAGGTATTTTACCCCACCAACTTTCTATAAACCGCATCCGTTAAATTTTTAGGTAAACTTTGATACCTATTTTTGGAAATTCAAGTAAATTCAATATGTTGCAATTAATGCCCTTCGGCAGGTTTCAGGCGCACACTAAAAACTGCCCCGCAAAATAAATGCCCAAGCAACGCTGCCTAGGAAATTTGCTGTAAAAAGTAGATGCGCCTCAAGTAACGGGTGGAATCACCGCACCCTAATCATCCACCTCTTCCGCAGGAATAACCTTGCCCGGATTCATAATCCCGTTTGGATCAAATGCGGTTTTTATCTGCCGCATCATCGCTACCGCAATCTTATCCTTGCGCCGTTTCATCGACGGTAGTTTTGACAATCCCACCCCG